>NZ_JBHZCN010000042.1:42877-76768 GCF_042755465.1 Kitasatospora sp. NPDC059160
TTTTTGTTGTGTTTTGTTGTCTTGCGCCCGCGGTTCGGGGGGGGGGGGGGCCCCCGGGGGGGGGGGGGGGGGGCCCGGGGGCCCCCCCCCCCCCCCCCCCCCGAGGCGGGAGGGTGGGGCAGTTGGTCTTCGGGCCGCGCGGCGGTGGCGAATCGATTCACCACCACCGCAGCGCGGTGGTGAGCCCGCGGGGACGGGCCGGTTCCGAGCGGCTCGGCCCCGCGGGCGGCTTGTGGGGCCCACCCCTCGTGGGGCTCACCCCTCGTGGGACTCAACCCCTCGTGGGGGTCGGGCCCTTCGTCGGGATCGGGCCCCGCGCGGGGGTCAGCCCTCCAGCGCGGCGCGGGCGTCCACGAAGGCGGCGACGGCGCGCTCGACGTCCTCGGTGGAGTGGGCCGCGGAGAGCTGCACCCGGATCCGGGCGGCGCCGTGCGGGACCACCGGGTACGAGAAGCCGATCACGTACACGCCGCGCTCCAGCAGGAGTTCGGCCAGGCGGCCGGCCTTCGCCGCGTCGCCGATCATCACCGGGGCGATCGGGTGGTCGCCCGGCAGGATCTCGAACCCGGCCTCGGTCATCTTCGAGCGGAACAGCGCGGTGTTGGCCGCCAGCCGCTCGCGCAGCTCGTTGGACTGCTCGACCAGGTCGAGCACCTTCAACGAGGCGGCCGCGATCACCGGGGCCAGCGAGTTGGAGAACAGGTACGGGCGGGAGCGCTGGCGCAGCAGGGCGACGATCTCCCGGCGGGCGGCGACGTAGCCGCCGGAGGCGCCGCCGAGCGCCTTGCCCAGGGTGCCGGTGATGATGTCCACCCGGTCCATCACGCCGTGCAGTTCGGGGGTCCCGCGGCCGCCGGCGCCGACGAAGCCGACGGCGTGCGAGTCGTCGACCATGACCATGGCGTCGTAGCGGTCGGCCAGGTCGCAGATCTCGCGCAGCGGGGCGACGTAGCCGTCCATCGAGAAGACGCCGTCGGTGACGATCAGGCGGCGGCGGGCGTCCTGGGTCTCCTTGAGCTGCTGCTCCAGGTCGGCCAGGTCGCGGTTGGCGTAGCGGTGGCGGCGGGCCTTGCTGAGCCGGATGCCGTCGATGATGCTGGCGTGGTTGAGCGCGTCGGAGATGACGGCGTCGCGGTCGTCCAGCAGGGTCTCGAAGACGCCGCCGTTGGCGTCGAAGCACGAGGAGTAGAGGATGGTGTCCTCCTGGCCGAGGAAGGCCGAGAGGCGCTCCTCCAGCTCCTTGTGCACGTCCTGGGTGCCGCAGATGAAGCGCACCGAGGCCATGCCGTAGCCCCAGCGGTCCAGCGCGTCCTTGGCCGCGGCGAGCACCTCGGGGTGGTCGGCCAGGCCGAGGTAGTTGTTGGCGCAGAAGTTGAGCACCTCGCCGGGGCGGCCGCCGGAGGTGACGGTGACCTCGGCGCTCTGCGGGCTGCCGATCACCCGCTCCGGCTTGAACAGGCCGGCCTCGCGGATCTCGTCGAGGGTGGTGGCGATGTCGGCGCGCACGTTGTCGAACACGGGCAGACTCCTAGTCGTAGCGGCGGGGCGGCGGATCGGCGGGCTCGGGCAGGGCTCGGGCAGGACTCAGACGGTGCTCAGGCGGTGCTCAGGCGGTCCAGTCGAGGATGATCTTGCCGCAGTTGCCGCTCGCGGCGTCGTCGAAGGCGGCCTCGAACTCGGTGGCGGCGTAGCGGCCGGTGATCACCGGGCTGAGGTCCAGGCCGCCCTCCAGCAGCACCGACATCGCGTACCAGGTCTCGAACATCTCGCGGCCGTAGATGCCCTTGATGGTGATCATCGAGGTGACGATCGAGGCCCAGTCCACCGGGAAGGCCTCGGCCGGCAGGCCCAGCATGGCGATCTTGCCGCCGTGGGTCATGTTGGCGATCATCGACTGCATCGCCTCGGGGCGGCCGGACATCTCCAGGCCGACGTCGAAGCCCTCGCGCAGGCCCAGCTTCTGCTGGCCCTCCTCGATGGTGTGCTCGGCGACGTTGAGCGCCAGCGTCACGCCGACCCGGCGGGCCAGGTCGAGGCGGTACGGGGAGACGTCGGTGATCATCACGTTGCGGGCGCCGGCGTGCTTGGCGACGGCGGCCGCCATGATGCCGATCGGGCCGGCGCCGGTGACCAGCACGTCCTCGCCGACCAGCGGGAAGGACAGCGCGGTGTGCACGGCGTTGCCGAAGGGGTCGAAGATCGCGGCCACGTCGAGGTCCACCGGCACCCGGTGCACCCAGACGTTGGAGGCGGGCAGCGCCACGTACTCGGCGAAGGCGCCGTCCCGGTTCACGCCCAGGCCGACGGTGTTGCGGCACAGGTGGCGGCGGCCGGCCAGGCAGTTGCGGCACTTGCCGCAGACCAGGTGGCCCTCACCGCTGACCAGGTCGCCGATCGCGATGTCCGCGACGCCGGCGCCGAGCTCGGCGACCTCGCCGACGAACTCGTGGCCGAGCACCAGCGGGGTCTTGATCGTCTGCTGCGCCCAGCCGTCCCACTTGCGGATGTGCAGGTCGGTGCCGCAGATGCCGGTGCGCAGCACCTTGATCAGCACCTCGCCCGGGCCGATCTCGGGCTTCGGGACGTCGATCATCCAGAGGCCGGGCTCGGCATGCTGCTTGACGAGTGCCTTCACGGGAGACGGCTCCTGACGTGCTGATCGGGGACGGCCTTCGAGGGTCGGGCAGGCCGGTGGCTCGGTTCGGCCGCTCCTGACGGGCACGCTCCGGCAAGCAGAAATCTGCCTGGTGGGAGGGGGTGCGGTCCATCGAGGAATTCTTAAGGGCGGCCACAGCTGGGCTAAACGATCGTGCCCGAGCTGGGCCCGGGGGCGGGTGCGGCGTGCCGGTGCTCACCCGTCCGGCCGAGCGCGCGGCACCCGCGACGACACCAACCGGCCGTACCGGCGGGGTACTTGACAACGATCCGCCAGTGGGAGCGGGCCAGTCGGGTGGGGTTGGGTCCGTTCGGGCCAGCCCGGCCGCCACCGGCGCGCGGGTGTTCGAGGGCGGTGCTTACGGTGGCGACGCTCCCCCACGGCCCCGTGGAGCAGCGCTCCGGGGCCCTTCGCCGCAGAGAGGCGCCCCACTCCATGACCAACACCCGACGGCCCCGCCCGGCCGCTCCCCGCTCCGCCCGGCTGGCCGCAGGAGCCGCCCTCGCACTGGCCGGCCTGCTGGCCGCCACCGCCTGCTCCGGAGAGTCGACGCCCGCCCGGCAGGCCGCCGAGCCTGCGGTCACCGCCGAACCGGCCGCGCTCAGCCCGTCCCCCGGCAACTCCCCCTCGGGGAGCGCCTCCTCGAACGCGGTGGTGCAGCTGACCCCGGCCGTCGGCGCCAAGCTGGACGCCGCGATCCAGTCCGTGCTCAAGCAGAACGCGGTGCCCGGCATCTCGGTCGGGATCATCACGCCGGGCGGCACGTACCAGAAGTCCTTCGGCGTCTCCGACAAGACCGCCAACACGCCGATGGACCCCGGGCTGTTCAGCCGCATCGGCAGCGAGAGCAAGACCTTCACCGCGACCGCCGTGCTGCGCCTGGTGGACCAGGGCAAGGTGGCGCTGGACGACCCGATCTCCAAGTACGTGGACGGCGTCCCCGGCGGCGACGGGATCACCGTGCGCCAGCTCGGCGAGATGCGCAGCGGCCTGTTCCCGTACAGCTCCGACCCGGACTTCGTGAACACCCTGATCGGCGACCCGAACCACGTGTTCACCCCGGACCAGCTGCTCGCCTACGGCTACAAGCACCCCGCCGTGTTCCCGCCCGGCCAGCGGTTCCAGTACAACAACAGCAACTACATCATCCTGGGCAAGCTGATCGAGAAGGTCGGCGGGCAGAGCGCGGGCGACTTCCTCCAGGCCCAGGTGTTCACGCCCGCCTCGCTGGCCAAGACGAGCTTCCCCACCGACGGGACGCTCCCCGACCCGCACGCCCACGGCTACACCGACCAGACGCCCAACGGGGACATCCAGGACGCCACCAACTGGAACCCGTCCTGGGCCTGGACGGCCGGGGCCGTCATCACCCAGCTCGCCGACCTGGAGAGCTGGGCCAAGACCATGGCCACCGGCGCCATCATCAGCCCGGCCAGCCAGACCGAGCGGTTGAAGACCCTGCCCACCGGCGACCCCGGCGTCACCTACGGCTTCGGGCTGTTCGACAACAACGGCTGGATCGGGCACAACGGCTCGATGCCCGGTTACGAGAGCGTCGCGGTGTACATGCCGGAGGCCCAGGCCACCCTGGTGCTGCTGCTCAACACCGATGTGATCTCCCAGGGCCAGGAGCCGTCCACGCTGTTCGCGAACGCGATCACCAAGATCATCTCGCCGAACAACGTCTACGCGCTCCCGGCGGAGACCGCCGCACCGTCGGCCCCGGCCTCGGGCGGCGCGTCCGGCCCGGTGTCCGGCTCCCCCTCGGCCGGCAGCTCCGGCAGCGGCGCGCCCTCGCTCCCGGGCAACGCCCCCACCACCGTGCGGGCCTGACCGCAGCGCGCGGACAGAGCAGGAGGCCCGACCCGGCGCGAACGGGTCGGGCCTTCCGTACTCCTGACCGACCGTCAGATTTCCAGGACCTTGCCGAGGTCGTACGAGACCGGCTCCTCCAACTGCGCGTAGGTGCAGCTCTCCGGCGTGCGGTCCGGCCGCCAGCGGCGGAACTGGGCGGTGTGCCGGAAGCGGCTGCCCTCCATGTGGTCGTAGGCCACCTCGACCACCCGCTCGGGGCGCAGCGCGATCCAGGACAGGTCCTTGCCGCCGGTCCAGCGGCTGACCGCCCCCGGCAGCCGGCCCTCCGCGTGCGCGGACTCCTCCGCCCAGGCGCCCCAAGGGTGTTGGGCGAGGTCGTCGATCCTCAGCGGGGCCAGCTCCTCGACCAGTTCGCGCCGGCGCGCCATGGAGAAGGCGGCGCACACGCCGACGTGCTGCAACCGGCCCGCGTCGTCGTGGATGCCCAGCAGCAGCGAGCCGACCACCGGGCCGCTCTTGTGCTCGCGGTAGCCGGCCACCACGCAGTCGGCGGTGCGCTCGTGCTTGATCTTGTACATGGTCCGCTCGCCCGGCCGGTACGGCTGGTCCAGCGGCTTGGCCACCACGCCGTCCAACCCGGCGCCCTCGTACTCGGCGAACCAGGTCCGCGCCAGCTCGGCATCGGTCGAGGCCGGGGCGGTGAACACCGGGTCGGCGGCCCCGGCGAGCGCCGCCTCCAGGGCCGGGCGGCGCACCGACAGCGGCTCGTCCAGCAGCGAATCGTCGCCGAGGGCGAGCAGGTCGAAGGCCACGAAGGAGGCGGGCGTCCGCTCGGCGAGCAGCTTCACCCGGCTCGCCGCCGGGTGGATCCGCTCCAGCAGCTCCTCGAAGCGCAGCCGCCCGTCCCGGGCGATCACCACCTCGCCGTCCAGCACGCAGCGCGGCGGCAGCTCCCGCCGGAAGGCCTCCACCAGCTCGGGGAAGTACCTGGTCAGCGGCTTGCCGGTGCGGCTGCCCAGCTCCACCTCGTCGCCGTCGCGGAACACGATGCTGCGGAAGCCGTCCCACTTGGCCTCGTACTGCATCCCCGGCGGGATCCCCGCCACCGACTTGGCGAGCATCGGGGCCACCGGCGGCATCACGGGCAGGTCCATGCGTCCCAGCCTGGCGCGGTTCGCCCCGGGGCGCGCGCCGGGCACGGCGCCCTTAGCGTGAGAGGCATGGGCACAGCCGTCGAACTGGAAGTCGCCGGGCGCACCGTCCGGCTGTCCAATCCGGACAAGGTGTACTACCCCGAGCGCGGCTTCACCAAGTTGGACGTCGCCCAGTACTACCTGGCCGTCGCCGACGGGGTGCTGCACGGGCTGCGCGACCGGCCCACCACCCTCCAGCGCTTCCCCGACGGGGTCGACGGCGAGTTCTTCTACCAGAAACGCGCCCCCAAGGGCCTGCCGGACTGGCTGCCCACCGCCCGGATCGAGTTCCCCAGCGGCCGCTCCGCCGACGAGATCTGCCCCACCGAACCGGCCGCCGTGCTGTGGGCCGCCAACCTGGGCTGCCTCACCTTCCACCCCTGGCCGGTCCGGCGCGGCGACACCGACCACATCGACGAACTGCGCATCGACCTCGACCCGCAGCCCGGCACCGACTTCCACGACGCCGTCCGCGCCGCCCACGAACTGCGCGCCCTGCTGGCGGAGCACGGGCTGCGCGGCTGGCCCAAGTCCTCCGGCGGGCGCGGCCTGCACGTCTACGTCCCGCTGGTGCCCGAGTGGACCTTCACCGACGGGCGGCACGCCGTGATCGCCCTCGGCCGGGTGCTGGAACAGCGGATGCCCGGAAAGGTCACCACCGCCTGGTGGAAGGAGGAACGCGGCGAACGCATCTTCGTCGACTACAACCAGATGGCCCGTGACCGCACCATCGCCTCCGCCTACTCGCTGCGCGCCCGCCCCCGCGCCACCGCCTCCGCCCCGCTGCACTGGGACGAACTCGACGACGCCTCCCCCGAGGACTTCGACCTGCGGACCGTCCCCGCCCGCTTCGCCGAACTCGGCGACCCCAACGCGGAGATGGCGGACCACGCGTACCGGCTGGAAGCCCTGCTGGAGCTCTACGACAAGCAGCTGCACGACGAGGGCCTCGGCGAACTCCCCTACCCGCCCGACCACCCCAAGGCCGCCGGCGAACCGCCCCGGGTGCAGCCGAGCCGGGCCCGCAGGAAGCCGGCCTGACACGCCCAGGGGCCGTCACGGGCCCGTCTAGTCTGACCGGATGCCCTTCGACCACAACGACCACTACCACCGGCCACTGCTGCGCCGCGTGCCACCCGGCGCCCGCCGCGCCCTGGACGTCGGCTGCGGCACCGGCCGCTTCGCCCGGGCGCTCGCCCGCCGGGGCCTGGAGGTGGACGCCGTCGACCGGGACGAGGCCGTACTGGCGGCCGCCCGCGCCGCCGGCGGGCCCGCCGGCATCCACTACCGGCGGAGCGACCTCGCCGAACTCCACCTGCCGCCCGGCCACTACGACGTCATCTCCTGCCTGGCCAGCCTCCACCACCTCCCGCTGGACACCCTGGCCCGGCTGCGCGAGGCGCTCGCGCCCGGCGGGGTCCTGGTGGTGCTCGGCTGCTACCGCGAGGCCACCGTCCGGGACCGGCTGGTCAGCCTGGCCGCCGTCCCGGTGAACGCGCTCTGCCGCCTCGCCGTCCACCTGCGCGAACGCGGCGCCCCGCCCGCGGTCGTCCCGGCCCCGGTGATGTGGCCGCGGACCACGCTCGCCGAGGTGCGGGCGTACGCCGCCCGGGAGCTGCCGGGGTACGCGCTGCGGCAACTGCTCTTCTGGCGCTACCTGTTGGTCTGGCGGCGCGACTAGGCTGACGGGGCTGACGATCATCGACCACGACGGGACGGGATGCGTGATGGGGACGCGGGGGCTGGCGGAGATCCTGGCGGACGCGGCGGGCGGGGTGTTCCCGCCGCCGGACGGCTCGGTGACGGTGGTGCCGCAGCCCTCGCCGCGCGAGGCCGGGGTGATCGCCTTCGCCGCGCACGCCGTGGTGTTCACCGACCAGGACCCGGACCGGGTGCGCGCCGCGCTCGCCGCCGCCCCGGGCGACCCGCTGTCCGCACCGCTCTGCCCGCCCTTCCTCACCGCCTTCGCCGAGCGCACCGGACGGACCGTCAACAACATCGACCTGCTCTCCGTCGCCGACCGCCTCCCGGGCGGTCCGCCGCTGCCGCTCCGCCCGGTCGAGGACCGCGAACACCCGCGCGTGGTCCGGGCGTTGCGCTACCGCGAGGACGTCCGGGTGTACGAGGCCGACGGCGGCGTGCTCATCCTGGGCCGGGGCGTGGCCGGCCGCTGGGAGTCCGCCGTCGAGGTCGACCCGCACGCCCAGGGCCGGGGCCTCGGCCGCGCCCTCGCCACCGCCGCCCGCCACCTGCTGCCGGAGGGCGAGGTCGTCTGGGCCCAGCAGGCCCCCGGCAACGCCCCCAGCGTCCGCGCCTTCCAGGCCGCCGGCTACCGCCCGGCCGGCGCGGAGGCCCTGCTGGTGCTCGGGCAGCCGTAGGGCGCGGTCCCGGGGTCAGCGCACCAGGACCTGGTCGGCCGCCCGGTCGTACCCGAGGAACGGGCCGGTGCCCGCCGCGTACGTCGGTACCGATCTGCCCAGCCGCCGCCCGACCGCGGCCAGGAAGCCGCACAGCACGTCCAGCCCTTCCTGGTCGCGGAGTTGCGCGACGTCGACGTCCAGGTCGATCCGCTCCGCACCGCCGAACCGGAACACCGCCCCCACCCCGGGGCCCGGCCGCACGCTCAGCACCGGCCGCGCGGCCCCGCCCGGAGGCCAGGACAGCACCTCCTCGGCCCGTGGCAGCGCCGTCTCGAAGCAACCCACGAAGAACACTCGCTCCCAGCCCCGCTCCACCACCAGGTCCAGCAGCGCCTGCCAGTCCGCCGCTGTGGTGTCCGCGATGCCCTCGCCGGGCAGCCAGCCGTCGGCGGCCGGGTCGAGCAGCCACCCGGCGTGGTCCGCCCAGCGCAGCGGCTCAGCCATCCACGTGCTCCGCGCGCAGCAGGACGACCCGGTCGGCCTCGGGGTCGTACCCGATCATCGGGCAGTTCGGGTAGCCACCCTCGGCGTACATCACCACCGGCTTGCCCAGCCGCTGCCCGATCGCGGTCAGGAAGGCGCAGAGGACGTCCAGGCGCTCCTGCCCCTGGAGCTCCAGGAGCGAGACGTCGAAGTCGATCGCCTCGGCGGCGTAGAACCGGAAGATCGCGCACACCTCCGCGGTCGGCCGCACCACCAGGCTCGGGCACTCCGCGTCGTCCGGGCGCGCCAGCACCGCCGCGGCCGCCGGAAGCGGCCGGACGGTGTCGCCCTCGTCGTACTCGTACGCCCAGCCCCGTTCCCGGACGAGGTCGAGCAGCAGCTGCCAGTCGGCCTCCGTGGTGCTGTCCACCATCACGTCCGGCAGCGTCCCCCCGTCGCTCGGGTCGAACATGTTCGCCACGTCGTCCCAGACCAGCGACTCGGCCATCTACGCCCTCCGGGCGCCCGCCGGGGCCAGGTCGGCGATGGTGCGGACGGCGTCGGCGATCTGCTGGTCCGTGAGGTCCCCGCGGGCGGTCAGGCGGAGGCGGGAGATGCCGTCCGGGACGGACGGGGGGCGGAAGCAGCCCACGGCGAGGCCCGCGCGGAGGCAGTCGGCGGCCCAGGCGACGGCGGCCTCCGGGCCCGGGGCGCGGACCGAGACCACGGCCGCGTCGGGTTCGCAGGCGTGCAGGCCGGCGGCGGTGAGGCGGGCGGAGAGCGTGCGGGCGACCTCGCGGGCGCGGTCGGCGCGCTGCGGTTCGGCGCGCAGCAGGCGCAGCGCGGCGAGGGCGGCGCCGGCGGCGGCCGGGGCGAGGCCGGTGTCGAAGATGAAGGTGCGGGCCGTCTCGGTCAGGTGCCGGACGACCCGGCGCGGGCCGAGGACGGCGCCGCCCTGGGAGCCGAGCGACTTCGACAGGGTGACGGTGGCGACGGTGTCCGGCTGCCCGGCCAGCCCGGCAGCGGCCAGTGCGCCGCGCCCGCCGGGGCCGAGCACGCCCAGCCCGTGGGCGTCGTCCACCAGCAGCGCGGCCCCGCCGGCCCGGGCGGCCTCGGAGAGTGCGCGCAGCGGCGCCGCGTCGCCGTCCACCGAGAACACCGAGTCGCTGACCACGAGGGCCCGCCGCTGCTGCCGCCCGGCCAGCACCTCGGCCACCGCGGCCGGGTCGCTGTGCGGGGCGCGGTGGACGTCGGCGCGGGCCAGCCGGCAGCCGTCGATCAGGGAGGCGTGGTTGTAGGCGTCGGAGACGATCAGCGTGTCCGGGTCGGTCAGCGCGGTCAGTGCGGCGAGGTTGGCCGTGTACCCGGAGGAGAACACCAGCGCGGCCTCGACGCCGCAGAACTCGGCGAGTTCCCGCTCCAGTTCGGTGTGCAGCGCGGTCGTCCCGGTGACCAGCCGGGATCCGGTCGACCCCCCGCCCCACCGCAGCGCCGCCTCCGCCGCGGCGCCGGTCACCGCCGGGTGCCTGGTCAGCCCGAGGTAGTCGTTGCCCGCGAGGTCCAGGACCGCGTCCTCGGCGCGCCGGCTGCGCAGCGTGCGGGTCAGTCCGGCGTCGGCGCGCAGTGCGGCGGCCTCGTCGAGCCAGTCGAAGACGTGTGCGGGGGCGGGCCCGGCGGCGGGGCGGGGCTGGAAGGCGAGGGGGTGGGCCATGCCCGGCACTCTGGCACGGGCGGCGAGAGCGGGGCAATGTGCGACTCGGCACAGCTCAGCCGGGTTTTCTTGTCGCCGTCCACTCCCTGTTCATCTGCTGTCAATCAGAGGAACACTATTCGTTTCCTTGGGCGCCCCGCATCAGCTCCTACTTTCGACACCTCCCACCGGAACGGCAAAACTTTCGGGTACGCTCCATGCCGATCTGCACCTGGGGGGTGGGCACGTGACAGACCTCGAGTTCGAGCGTCGAATGAATCCTTGGCTCTTCGACGACAAGGGCAATCTGACCGAAGAAGCCAAGAAGCAGTTTCCGGACCTGGCAGGCGGCAACGCCGCCCCCGTCTCCCTGAACCCGGCAGGCGGCGGCGCAGCCGTGACGGTCAACACCGGAGTGCTTCACCAGGCCGCCCAGAACGCCTTCGCGCTACGGGACTCCGTCAAGTCCGAGTGCACCCAACCCGGCGACCACGTCACCGCCGCGGCCGGCGCGCTGAAAGGGTGGTCCCTCGGCGGCGCGCTCACCGGTTCATGGGGGACGTGGTCGAGCCAGGCCGACTCCCTGAAGGGTGCGCTGGGCGACATCGGCACGAACCTGCAGACCACCGCTCAGACGTACGACAAGACCGAGAGCGACATCCACGCCAGTTTCGCCAAGCCGCAGGCCCAGAACTAGCCACAGCGCAAGCGGGGGAAAGCAACACCATCATGGTGACATTCAGCCAGCTCCAACAGGTCGACCTCACCAGCCTCGACGCCGCCGCCGGCGACTTCGAGACCCTGGTCCGCACGTGGGACCTCACCCGGCGGATGCAGAACGAGGTCATCGGGACCGTCACCCAATCCGGCTGGCACGGTGACGCCGCCGGCCTCGCCAACGCCAAACTCACCTGGGCCCGCGACCAGATCCACGCCGCCTTCGAGGAGGCCTCGGCACTGGCCAAGACCCTTCGGGACGCCCACGCCGAGATCACGGCCGCCAAGCAGGACCTCACCAACGCGGTGCACAACGCCACCACCGCCGGTCTCACCGTCAGCGCCGAGGGCGGGGTGAGCTGGCCCGCGCCCACGACCGAGGTGGACAAGCGGGACCCGGAGTACGGCAAGAGCTGGAAGGCCAAGGCCGATTCCGCGGCCAAGGCCATCGGCGACGCGATCGACCGCGCCACCGAGGCCGACCTCGACGCCGCCAGAGCCCTGGGCGACGACACCGGCAGCGACGGCACCACCTTCAATGCCAACCCGGTCGGCGGCATACCGGAGGAGGAAGCCAAGGCGGCCACCTACATCCTCAGCCTCGGCAACAAGGCCAGCGACGCCGAACTCAAGCACCTCCAGAGCATCCTGGACCACCACAACAACGACCCACGGTTCGCCACGTCCTTCTACGGAAACCAGGACCCGGCGACCTTCATGGCCAAGTACGGCGCCATGGCACAGAGCGGGGACTACGCCAACAGCCCGGCCCGCTCCGCCGCGATCAAGGGCATCCAGCAGGACCTCGGCCTCACCCTGGCCACCGCGACCGACACCAAGAACCTGCCGCACGTCTCGGACGACTGGGAGACCAGGTTCCGGGCCGCGGGCGCCAAGCAGATACCCGTCCCGCCCGGCGCCGACCCCGCGCACAGCCCGTACGGCTACCAGATCATGGCCAATCTGCTGCGCAGCGGGAAGTACGACGCGCACTTCCTCGACCCGGTCGCCGCGCACGTCACCCAGTTGACCAACGAGAACCCGATGCGCTGGGACGCCGCGACGAAGGCCTCGTACCCTTTCACCGAGCTCAAGTTCATCGGCGTACCCGACAAGGACGGCAACATTCGGGGCATCAACCCGATGTCCGCCGTCCTGGACGCTCTCGGACACAGCCCGGAGGCGGCTACCAAGTTCTTCCATGACACTCCGACGACGTACAACCCCGACGGCACGGTCAAGAGCCACGGCGGCGAGAACACCTACCTCAAGATGCTCACCGACAACGGCTCCCGGTCACTCCTGCTCGACCAGCAGTACCCGCCCCGGCCGAACCCGGGCACCGCCGAACCCTTCGATGTCACCTCCCTGGGGCACGCCCTGGAGGCTGCGACCACGGGCCGCGCGTACGACGACGTGCACGGCAAGTTCCCTCCGCACACCAGCGACATGAACGCCGTCATGCAACAGGTCGTGACCAGGTTCGGCACCGGAGACGGTCCGGACCTCCTCCACGGCGGACTGTTCTCGAACCTCAACGGCAGCCTCGGCAACATGACCGCCAACTACATCGGCGACATCCAGGGCGCCCTGGAAGGACCGGGCTCCGCCTCCCACCTGTTCAGGACGGGCGAGGTCGAGCGCCTCCTCGGCACACTCGGCCGGGACCCGGACGCCTATGCCTCGATCGCTGCCGGGCAGCAGGCCTACACCACGGCCCAGATCCAGGACGTGCTGGCCCACCCCGAGCTGCACAAGGACCTGGCCGTGGCGGTCGAGAACATCGCCAAGCCGGCAGGTCAGGTCAACGGCCTCATCACGAGCGCCATGGTCGACGAGGTATACACCAAGCACGCCGCCAGTGATGCCGCGTACAACGCCGCCATCGACACCAAGCGGGAGCTCGCCGGCCAGCTCTGGTCGTTCGCCGGCGACGCCTTGAAGGAGCGGGCACCCCTGATCGGCGAGGGCATCGACAACGTGGCCAACCAGATCATGGACAACGTCGCCGCCGGGTACAAGGTGGACACCCACAATGCCGCGAGCGACGAGGCCGTGGATGCCAAGCAGCAGGCCGAGGCCAACGCCCAGCAGGCGATCGTCAACGCGGTGCGCGACGCCGGCCGCACAACGGGCGCCGACCCGAACTACATCAACGACGTGGCCCGCCGGGCCGCGCAAGAGGAGAACACCGGCTACGGCAGCGGCAGGGACTCCTTCGGCACCGCCTTCCCTAAGAAGAACTAGGCCCCCGGACGCCGCACCCCAGGCCACGACCGAGAGCGTTGAGACATGGTTGACGTCGCCCACATCGTCCCGCCGTCCCCGGACGACTCCCCCCGGCGCCGGTCCCGGGCCCGCCCCTGGCACGCCGCCGTCGCCCTCGCGGTGGCGGCGGCTGTGGGCGGCGGGCTGTGGGCTTGGAAACCGTGGCAGGAGGTGGACCTGCCGCAGAGCGCCTGTTGGGACCTGGTGACCAAGGACGAGCTCAGGGTGCTCGCGGGCCCGGACGGCCGTGGCTACGAGGGCGCCCACCAGGACCGGATGGCAACCCCGTCGGACCCGGTCAACGGCGACCGGTACGGCAAGTGCGAAGTCTGGTGGGCCGGGCAGCACACGACGGCCGACAGCCTTCTGTCGGCAACCGTCTCTCCCGCGTACGACGGGATCGACGCCGACCGGCAGAGGGACACCGGGGAGGCCGGTCGCACCGTGCCACTGGACTTCGGCCCCGACGCAGTCGGCTGGGTGGCCGACGCGGGCGGTGACAAGTCTCCCCAGGTGCGGTTGTACCTCCGGTGCGACGGTTACCAGCTGCCGGCGGAGCTTCGTAAGGGCGACGCCGCCCCGGCGTACGTGCAGGTCTCCGTCGACGGCGAGCCCTGGGTCTCCACCTCGCCCCGTGCCAGGATCCGGCAGACGTACGCCGATGTCGCGCTGAAGATCGCGCGGGCCGCCGCGGGCTCGTACAGGTGCACCAACACCCCTCGGCTCGCCGCCACCGCCCCCACCGTTCCCGTCGAGTGATCCCGGGCTTTGCCGGGGGTGGCGGCCAGCAGGCAAGATAGCCCGGTGACCCTCCTTGATCTGATGCCGAAGCCCGCCACTCCCGATGCGCTGTACGAGACCTTCGCGGCCTGGGCGGAGGAGCGCGGGATCACGCTGTACCCGGCGCAGGAGGAGGCGCTGATCGAGCTGGTCTCCGGGAACAACGTCATCCTGGCGACGCCGACCGGCTCGGGAAAGAGCCTGGTGGCGGCGGGTGCGCACTTCGCGGCGCTGGCGGAGGGGCAGCGGACCTTCTACACGGCCCCGATCAAGGCGCTGGTGTCGGAGAAGTTCTTCGACCTGGTGAAGATGTTCGGCACCGAGCAGGTCGGCATGATGACGGGTGACGCGAGCGTCAACCCGACCGCGCCGATCATCTGCTGCACGGCCGAGGTGCTGGCGCAGATCGCGCTGCGCGACGGTACCCGGGCGGACATCGGCCAGGTCGTCATGGACGAGTTCCACTTCTACGCCGAGCCGGACCGCGGCTGGGCCTGGCAGATCCCGCTGCTGGAGCTGCCGCAGGCGCAGTTCCTGCTGATGTCGGCGACGCTGGGCGACGTGCGCCGCTTCGAGGAGGACCTGACCCGCCGGACGGGCCGTCCGACCACGGTGGTGCGCAACGCGACCCGCCCGGTGCCGCTGTTCTACGAGTACCGGCGCACCAGCATGCACGACACCCTGGAGGAGCTGCTGCAGACCGGCCAGGCGCCGGTCTACGTCGTGCACTTCACCCAGAAGGAAGCGGTGGAGCGGGCCCAGTCGCTGATGAGCATCAACATGTGCTCGAAGGCGGAGAAGGAGGCCATCGCCGACCTGATCGGCGGCTTCCGCTTCACCACCAAGTTCGGCCGCAACCTGTCGCGTTTCGTCCGCCACGGCATCGGCGTGCACCACGCGGGCATGCTGCCGAAGTACCGCCGGCTGGTCGAACGCCTCGCCCAGGCAGGCCTGTTGAAGGTGATCTGCGGGACGGACACGCTCGGTGTGGGCGTCAACGTGCCGATCCGCACGGTGCTGTTCACCGCGCTGTCCAAGTACGACGGCCAGCGCGTGCGCATCCTGCGCGCCCGCGAGTTCCACCAGATCGCCGGGCGCGCGGGCCGGGCCGGCTTCGACACCGTGGGCCAGGTCGTGGCCCAGGCGCCGGAGCACGTGATCGAGAACGACAAGGCGATCGCCAAGGCCGGGGACGACCCGAAGAAGAAGCGCAAGGTGGTGCGGAAGAAGGCGCCCGAGGGCTTCGTCGGCTGGACCGAGGAGACCTTCGACAAGCTGATCGGCGCCGACCCGGAGCCGCTGGTCTCCCGGTTCAAGGTGAGCCACGCGATGCTGCTGTCGGTGATCGGCCGCCCGGGCAACGCCTTCGAGGCGATGCGCAAGCTGCTCACCGACAACCACGAGGACAAGGCGGCCCAGCGCCGCCACATCCGCACCGCGATCGCGATCTACCGCTCGCTGCTGGAGGGCGGCGTGGTCGAGCGCCTGCCGGAGCCGGACGCGGAGGGCCGGATCGTCCGCCTGACCCTGGACCTCCAGGAGAACTTCGCGCTCAACCAGCCGCTGTCCACCTTCGCGCTGGCCTCCTTCGAACTGCTCGACCCGACCTCCCCCGCGTACGCGATGGACGTCATCTCGGTGGTCGAGGCGACCCTCGACGACCCGCGCCAGATCCTCGCCGCCCAGCAGAACAAGGCGCGCGGCGAGGCCGTCGGCGAGATGAAGCGGGACGGCATCGAGTACGAGGAGCGGATGGAGCGGCTCCAGGAGATCACCTACCCGAAGCCGCTGGAGGAGCTGCTCACCCACGCGTACGAGGTGTACCGCCGGGCGCACCCGTGGATCGGCGACCACCAGCTCCAGCCGAAGTCCGTGGTGCGCGACCTGTACGAGCGGGCGATGACCTTCTCGGACTACGTCGGCTTCTACGAACTCGCCCGCACCGAGGGCATCGTGCTGCGCTACCTGGCCGGTGCGTACAAGGCGCTGGAGCAGACCGTCCCCGAGGACGTGAAGACGGACGACCTCAAGGACGTCATCGCCTGGCTCGGCGAGCTGGTCCGCCAGGTCGACTCCAGCCTGCTGGACGAGTGGGAGCAGCTGGCCAACCCGACCGAGGCGGCCACCGCCGAGGTCACCCTGGACGACAAGCCGGCGCCGGTGACGGCGAACGCCCGGGCGTTCCGGGTGCTGGTGCGCAACGAGCTGTTCCGCCGGGTGGAGCTGTGCGCCCTGGAGCACTGGGGCGCGCTCGGCGAGCTGGACGGCGAGTACGGCTGGGACGCGGACCGCTGGGCGGACGCCATGGACGGGTACTGGGACGAGTACGACGACCTGGGCACCGGCCCGAACGCGCGCGGCCCGAAGATGCTGATCATCGAGGAGGAGGACTCCGCCTGGAAGGTCCGGCAGATCTTCGACGACCCGGAGGGCGACCACGACTGGGGCATCAGCGCCGAGGTCGACCTGTACGGCTCGGACGAGGAGGGCCGGGCGGTCGTGCGGGTGACGGCGGTGGACCGGCTCGGCGGCTGACCTCCGCCTCCTGAACGGCCGGGGGCCCGGCACGCGATCCGCGTGCCGGGCCCCTGGCCGTTCGTCACACCGCCGCGCTACATCCAGACGAACGGCTGCCCCGCCGCGTAGGACAGCGCGCGGGTGGCCTCGTCCAGGTTCGGCTCGCCGCTGCCGGTGGAGGTCGGCGTCGGGCCGGTGGCGCCGGGGGTACCGGGAGTGCCGGGGGCGGTGGCGCCGGCCGGGCGGGAGCTGGCGACGGTCACGTAGTGCCCGACCGCCTCGATCCGGGCCTCGCTGCCGGGCTTGCCGCCGCCGGACTGCGCGGGCGCGATGTTGGTGTCGGCGAGGATGAAGGCGACCGCGCCGGGCTTGGAGCGCAGGGCGTCGGCGGCCTTGGCGGCGGTGGACGGGTCGGCGAAGCGCAGCAGGGTGACGCTGGAGAGCACCGGGCGGTCGACACCGGTGAAGCTGACCGTCAGATAGGCCTGGCAGCCGCTGTCCTTGAGCAGCTCCTGGGTGCGGTCCTGGAGCACCTCGCCGCAGTTCTCGCCCTGCCGGATGCCGTTGCGCCGGGCCTTGTAGCCGATCGCGTCGACGGTCCGCTGGGTGGGGAACAGGTTGTCGGCGTTGAGGCCCTCGGGGTCGGTGGTGGGCGGCGGGGAGCCGACGACGGGGGGCGTGCGGGCGGAGTCCGCCTTGGACGGGCCCAGGCCGGGTATGTAGTCGCCGGGCGTGGGGCGGGTGATGACCCAGCCGCCGGCCACGACCACACCGATCACGACGACCCAGCCGACCGCCCGGCGGCCGGTCAGCCGCGGGCCGCGCCTGCGGGCCGCCGCCGTGGCGCCCGCGGTACCCCCGGTCCCTCCGGCGCCCCCGCCGGTCCGCTGTCCTGCCCGGCCGTCCTGGCCCTCTCCCGGAGTCGGGGTGCGCTCCCCCTGCGTGGTCATGGCGCAGATTCTAAGCATCCGCCGAGTGGCCCTGGTCACTGGGTCGGGCGCTTGTCGATCTTCGCCCGCCCCGCCTCCGACCTACCCGCCGGTAACCGTCCGCCGACGCCGCCGTCAAGCGCGTGACCAGCGCCGACGCCGTGAGCTTCGACACTGTGGCAATCGGCACATCCTTCCGGGGATCTTCTGGTGGGTTTGCTCTGGCGCCATTCGAGCGCCAGCAGGCAGGATCGGCCCCATGGATCTGCTCGATACCCTCACCGCCAAGGGCCTGCGCGGCGAAGTCCCGACCCGCGAGGAGGCCCTGGCCGTCCTCGCCACCACCGACGACGAGCTGCTCGACGTGGTCGCCGCGGCCGGCAAGGTGCGCCGCCGCTGGTTCGGCCGCCGGGTCAAGCTCAACTACCTGGTGAACCTCAAGAGCGGGCTCTGCCCCGAGGACTGCTCCTACTGCTCGCAGCGGCTCGGGTCCAAGGCCGAGATCCTCAAGTACACCTGGCTCAAGCCGGACCAGGCCGCCGACGCCGCCCGCGCCGGGGTGGCCGGCGGCGCCAAGCGGGTCTGCCTGGTCGCCAGCGGCCGCGGCCCGACGGACCGTGACATCGACCGGGTCACCGACACCATGGCCGCCATCAAGGACGCCGACCCCGAGGTCGAGATCTGCGTCTGCCTCGGCCTGCTGTCCGACAACCAGGCCGAGCGGCTCAAGGCGGCCGGTGCCGACGCCTACAACCACAACCTCAACACCTCCGAGAACACCTACGGGGCCATCACCAAGACCCACACCTACGCGGACCGGGTCGACACGGTGCAGAAGGCGCACGGCGCCGGCCTGTCCGCCTGCTCCGGCCTGATCGCCGGCATGGGCGAGACCGACGAGGACCTGGTCGACGTGGTGTTCGCGCTGCGCGAGCTCGGCTCGGACTCCGTCCCGGTCAACTTCCTGATCCCCTTCGAGGGCACCCCGCTCGCCAAGGAGTGGAACCTCACCCCGCAGCGCTGCCTGCGCATCCTGGCGATGGTCCGCTTCGTCAACCCCGACACCGAGGTGCGGATCGCCGGCGGCCGCGAGGTCCACCTGCGCACCATGCAGCCGCTCGGCCTGCACATCGCCAACTCGATCTTCCTCGGCGACTACCTGACCAGCGAGGGCCAGGCCGGGCAGACCGACCTCGACATGATCAAGGACGCGGGCTTCGAGGTCGAGGGCGCCGGCGAGGCCACCCTGCCCCGCCACCGCGCCGACGTGGCCGCCGCCGCTGCCACCGGCTCCGGTTGCGGCACCGCGGCCTCGGCCTGCGGCAGCGGCGGCGGCTGCGGGCCCTGCGGCGGGCACGAGCACGCGCCCCTCGCCGGGACCGCCTCGGCCCCGGCCCCGGCCCCGGCCTCGGAGGGCGCGGACGGCGCGAACAGCGCGAACGGCGAGCTGCGCGACGACCTGGTCAAGGTCCGCCGCCGCGGCGCCGGCACCGAACTCGCGCCCAACGCCTGACCCGCCCGACCCGCCCGACCCTCCAGCACCCTCCGGAGAGACCCACCATGTCCCAGCTGTCCGCGGACACGCTGCTCGCCCTCGACCGGGCGCACGTCTGGCACCCGTACGGGCCGATGCCCGGCACGGCCACCCCGTACGTGGTCGAATCCGCCGCGGGCGTCCGCCTGCGCCTGGCGGAGCCCGTCGCGGGCGGGCGGCGCGAACTGGTCGACGGCATGTCCTCCTGGTGGGCGGCGATCCACGGCTACCGCCACCCGGTGCTGGACGAGGCGGTGCGCGAGCAGCTGGGGCGGATGAGCCATGTGATGTTCGGCGGGCTCACCCACGAGCCCGCCGTCCGGCTGGCCGCCCGCCTGGTCGAGATCACCCCGGAGCCGCTCCAGCACGTCTTCCTCGCCGACTCCGGCTCGGTCGCGGTCGAGGTCGCGATGAAGATGTGCCTCCAGTACTGGCAGTCCACCGGCCGGCCCGGGAAGCGCCGACTGCTGACCTGGCGCGGCGGCTACCACGGCGACACCTTCCACCCCATGTCGGTCTGCGACCCCGACGGCGGGATGCACCACCTGTGGGGCGGGGTGCTGCCCGGGCAGCTCTTCGCCCCCCAGCCGCCGGCCGGCTTCGACGCCCCGCTCGACCCCGGATACGCGGCGGAGTTCGAGGAGTTGATGGCCCGTCACGCCGACGAGCTGGCCGCCGTCATCGTCGAACCGGTGGTCCAGGGCGCGGGCGGCATGCAGTTCCACTCCCCCGCCTACCTGCGGATGCTGCGCGAACTCTGCGACCGGTACGGCGTCCTGCTGGTCTTCGACGAGATCGCCACCGGCTTCGGCCGCAGCGGCGCCCTGTTCGCCGCCGACCACGCGGGTGTCTCCCCGGACGTGATGTGCCTCGGCAAGGCGCTCACCGGCGGCTACCTCACGCTGGCCGCCGCCCTGTGCACCGGCGAGATCGCCGACGGCATCAGCCGCGGCGAGATGCCCGTCCTCGCCCACGGCCCGACCTTCATGGGCAACCCGCTGGCCTGCGCGGCCGCCAACGCCTCGCTGGACCTGCTGCTCGGGCAGGACTGGGCGGTCGAGGTCAAGCGCATCGAGGGCGGGCTGCGGGACGGCCTCGCGGCGGCGGCCCAGGTGCCGGGCGTACGCGACGTACGGGTCCAAGGGGCCATCGGCGTCGTGCAGTTGGACCACCCGGTGGACGTCCCGGCGGCCACCGAGGCCGCCGCCCGGGCGGGCGTCTGGCTGCGCCCCTTCCGGGACCTGATCTACACCATGCCCCCCTATGTGACGGAGGACGAGGACGTGGCACGCATCGCTGCCGCCGTGACCGCCGCGGCGGTGGCCGGATGACCGCGCGCATCCTGTTCGTGACCGGCACCAACACGGACGTCGGCAAGACCGTCGCCACCGCGGCCCTCGCCTCGGCCGCCCTGCGCGGTGGCCGGAAGGTCGCCGTGCTCAAGCCCGGACAGACCGGCGTCGCGCCGGGCGAGCCGGGCGACGCCGCCGAAGTACGGCGGCTAGCAGGCGAACTGACGATCCGTGAGCTGGTGCGCTACCCCGAGCCGCTGGCCCCCGACACCGCCGCCCGGCGGGCCGGGATGCCCTACCTCTCCCCCACCGAGGTGGTCGCCGAGGTCACCGACCTCGCCGCCACCCACGACCTGGTGCTGGTCGAGGGCGCGGGCGGCCTGCTCGTCCGCTACGACGACGAAGGCCGCACGCTCGCCGACCAGGCCCGGGCCGTCCGGGCGGCGGGCCTGGACGCCGAGGTACTGCTGATCGTCTCCGCCGGCCTGGGCACCCTCAACATCGTCTCGCTCACGGCCGAGGCCCTGGCCGCCCGCGCACTCCCGCTCGCCGGCGTCGTCATCGGCTCCTGGCCCGCCGAGCCCGGCCTCGCCGAACGCTGCAACCTCGCCGACCTGCCCCGCTCGGCCGGCGCCCCGCTGCTCGGCGCCCTGCCCGAGCGGGCCGGTACGGCCGCGGACTTCGCGGCCCTCGCCGCCGCCTCCCTGGCCCCCGAGCTGGGCGGCCGCTGGAACGCGGAGCACTTCGCACACGTCCATCGGCCGGAACGGCCCTGACTTCGCCCGATGGAGTGATCCTGGTGCCCGAATTGCAGATCCGGGCACCGGATGCTCAATAGCGTTGCCCGCATGACAGACGGGCTGAGCATGGACGAGGCCCTCCGGGCCTTGGCCGCCCTGGAGGCGGCCTGGAAGGACGACGACGAGGCGCTGGTCGCCCTAGCGTCGGGCACGGCCGGGGAGCGGTCGCTGCCGGCGCTGGTCGCCGCGTACGGCGAGCACGCGATGGACACGCTGATGGCCCTGGCCTTCGGGCTGCGCTCCAGCATGAGCGACGAGGAGATCGCCGAACTCTCGGACGCCGTCAGCGCCAACATCGGCGCCCGGATGAGCGCCCTGCTCACCCAGACCCTCAAGGCCTGGGGCACCCTCACCCCCGCCGACGACCTCACCATCACCAAGGTCATCGCCCACACCGTCATCGACGCGATGCGGGCCGTGACGGAGGACCCCAACAAGACCAAGGTGCTGCCGCTGCTGGCGACCTTCCGCAACTACGCCCTCAACGGCGTCTGAGGAGCGGTCGGGGCCGTGACCCCGCCGAGCGGCGGCGCCCCGCTCATCGGGCGAGGGCGGAACGTTCCTCGTACGGGCTGTGCATGGTGAGGTAGCGGATCTCCAAGTCCCGCTCCAGGTAGTCCATTCGGTGTTCCCAGAAGTCCTGGAGGTGCGGGAGGGCGAGGTGGGCGTCGAGGTCCTCCTGGCTGCGCCAGGCCTCGTAGAAGACGAACACGCCCGACTCGTCCCGGTCCTCGTGGAAGTGGTACTCGAGGCAGCCGGGTTCCCGACGGGTCGGCTCGACGAAGGAGAGCAGGAGCCGGCGCAGGTCCTCCGCGCGCTCGGGCTTGGGGCGGGCGGTGCCGACGAGGGTGAAGGGCTGGTCCACAGGGGTCTCCGATCCACAGGTATGACGTTCGTCGTACCTCCCGTACGGTAGGGCCGCAGCAAGGTACGATGCAAGCCGTACCTGGAGGTGGTCGCGATGCCCGACGACGAGGGACACCCCGCACCGGAGGAGATCGAGCTCGGCAAGGTGCTGAGCGCGCTGGCCGACCCGCTACGCCGCCGCGTGGTGCGGGAACTGGCCGCCGGACCCGACGGCGGGGCCCGCACCTGCAGTTCCTTCGAGCTGCCGGTCAGCAAGGCCACGGTCACCCACCACTTCCGGACCCTCCGCGAGGCCGGCCTCGTCCGCCAGGTCGACCGGGGCAACAGCCGGATGGCCACCCTCCGCCGGACCGACATCGAGCAACGCTTCCCCGGCCTGCTGGCCCTCCTCGCAGCGGAGGACGCGCCGGGCGCGTGACCGATCGCCGGGTCAGGCCCGGGCTCGGGCCCGGGTCAGCGACGCTGGGTGGCGGGACCGAAGCAGGCGACCAGGAAGCACAGGACGGCGGCAACCGCGGCGACGACCGGGCCCGCCTGCATGGACGGGGCGAAGCCCCCACCGTCCTGGAGCACCTTGTGGAACTGCACCAGCGAGCCGACGGCGGCCCCGGCCACCCCGGCCGCCAGCAGCAACGACAGCCCCGCCAACCGGACTTCCCGCGCGAGCAGGCGCAGCACGGACAGGCCGACCAGCACCAGGCCGAGCCACTGCAAGGCGCCCATCCAGATGTCGGCGCCGTCGGTCAACTCCCCCACCCACCGCGGGCTGTTCAGCAGGTCGAAGCCGGACCACGACAGGTCACCGCTCTCCCCACTGTAAGAGGCCCACGGCAGCGCCAGCGAGCCTACGGCAGCGCCAGCGAGCAGCAACACCGCCACAGCATTGGCCCGGGACCCACCGGGACGCGACCGAGGAGCATACGACGGCTGCGGAGGCACAGTCATGCCCCCGAGGATCCGCCAACCCCCCTGAACGGTCAAGGTGTTGAGCGCGAGCTTCGAGCAGCGCTCGAACTCGCAATGGACTTACGATGGGTCGCAGGTCCAGGCGCTCTCACGCGTGGACTCGCTCGCCCATCTCCGCAACGGCCGCAAGGAGTTGCACGCCATGATTCCCACCACGACCGTAAAGCCCCGCTCCTGGATGAAGTCCTCGTACAGCACCGGCGGCGGGCAGTGCGTCGAGGTCGCTCCCGGCCTCCTGGCCGTCCTCCCCGTACGCGACAGCAAGGACCCCGACGGCCCGCAGCTCGCCTTCGGGACGGACGCCTGGGAGTCCTTCATCTCCGGCATCAAGTCCGGCGAGTTCGGCCCCGTCTGAATTCCGTCGTCCCATGAGGTGAAAGGCGGCCCCAGGCGTCCGACGTTCGGTGCGGGCTTCGAGCGGCGCTCGAAGCCCGCACCGTTGTTAGGTGTGCACCCTCAACCATCTTGCGGCGATGGAGAATCCACCGGTGGAGGCGGCGAGGAAGGTGAGGGCGAACACCAGGGCGTCGGCCGTCGAGGACATGGTGGCGGGGATCGCCAGGAGGACGAGGCCCGCGAGGAGGAAGCTCCCGACGGCGATGGCACCGGCGGCGGCTACGGTCGCATACCCCTGCGGAGGACGACGACCAGGCGCTCGATGACGTCCGGCCGGGCCGCGCCGAGGTCGATCAGGAGGACGCCGGTTTCCTTGACGAGGCGCCAGTCGATGCCGAGGGACGGGAGTTTCACCTCGGCGGCGTGCAGGACGGCCTGGAGGTCGTCGAGAATGTCGGCCGCGCTGCGACGGTCCTCGGCCGTGATCTTGTCGATCATGCTGCTCATGGGGCATCTCACAGTTCGGTGTTCGTGATCCAACGCGCTTCGGATTCCCACTCGATGCCCCCGCCGAGGGGCCGGAGGAAGGCGCTCCCGTGCTGCCACCCCATGAAGGCGGCCCAGCATCCGGAGCGGACGTCGAAGACCCGCTCGCCGATGGCGGAGGGGCGGTAGGGCTCGACCGGCGGCGCCACCCGTCGCACGGGCGGCGCCGCCGGGGCGATGACGTGGTCGGCCAAGCCGGCCTCCGGGATGGAATCACCGCACCGGGGACACCGGCAGGGCGGAAAGCTCCGCTGGAGGAGAAGGTTTTCTCCTGATTGATTATTCGTCATATTTACTGCTCCACTGGGGCGTTCGCCGGATTTGGCTGTCACCGTTTGTGGTTCAAGCGTCACGCCTCGGGGTTAGGCTTGTGAAGAAGCGGCATGTCCCCACCCCTCTTGAAGACATCCGGAGGCCCCCAGATGCCCGCGCAGCCTCGCGACCTCACCCCTGGCCAGTCCCCCCGGCACTACTTCGGGTCGGAGATCCGCCATCATCGATCCTGCGCAGGCATGTCCATCGCCGATCTGGGCGAACAAGTCCGCTACAGCAAGTCACACCTGGCCAACATCGAAGCTGCGCACCGGACTCCGCCACCGGACCTCCCGCCCCTCCTCGACACCGCGCTTCCCTCCGCCGGCGGGTTCTTCACCCGGTTCTACCCGCTCGTGAGCAGTGACTCGTTTCCGGACTGGTCACGCCGCTACATGACACTGGAACCGCTCGCGAATACTCACCTGAAATACTCCCTGTCGATTCCAGGTTTGTGGCAAATTGAGAGCTACGGCTGCGCCTTCCTACGGCTAGGCCGACCTCGTGCGTCCGAGGAGGAAATCCGAGCACACTGGAATCGACGTCAGGCTCGGCAGCAAATCCTCCACAACCCCGCGCCTCCGTTCATGTGGGTCGTCCTGGACGAGGCTGCTATCCGCCGTGTCGTCGGCTGCCCGGATGTCACCCGCGAGCAGATCAGGCACGTGATCAACATCGCCCAGGGCAAGAACGCCATGGTGCAGATCCTGCCAATTGATCGACCACACGGCGCGATGGGCGGCTCGCTCACGCTGCTCCACTTCGATGACGCCCCTCGGGTCGCCTATCTGGAAGGAGTGAAGTCCGGTCAACTCATCGAGGCACCGCACCAGGTGACCGATATGGCACTGATCTACGATACGCTCCGAGCAGAGGCCCTTACGCCCGATGAGTCGATGGCGTGGCTGCATAGAGCATCGGAGGACCACGCAGAATGACCCCGCACACTTCGGCCCCTGACCCCTCAACCGCCCGCTGGTTCAAGTCGACTTACAGCGACCCTCAGGGCGAAGGCGACTGCGTTCAGGTAGCCACCAACTTTCTCACCTCTCACGACCTCATCCTCATCGGCGACACCAAGACTCCAGGTGTCCATCTCACTGTCAGTCCTGAGGCCTTCACCGCCTTCATCTCCGCCACTTCTGCTGGGGAGTTCGGCATAATCTGACCGACCTCCATTCGCCGAGCATAGGAAGCACATTGCAACCGGTCGGCTTCGCCTTACTCGGCGCGCTGCGGGTGCAGCGCGCCGGGATGGCCATCGAGCTGGGGGCGCCTCGGCAGCGGGCGGTGCTGGTGTCGCTCCTCCTGCGGCCGAACGCCGTCATCGCGACCGACCAACTGGTCGACGACTTATGGGGCGACGAACCACCGGGATCTCCCGTCGTCGCCCTCCGCTCCTACATCTCCCAGCTGCGCAAGCTCCTTGAGCCCGTACGCGAGAAGCCTTCCCTCCTGCTCTCCCAGTCCGGCGGCTACCGGATCGCGGTCGATCCGGACCGCATCGACCTCTGGCGCGTCAGGCAGCTCCACGAACTCGCCGGGAGCCACCCGCACCGGGCCCGGGAACACCTCTCCGACGCTCTCTCGCTCTGGCGCGGCGAGCCGCTCGCCGACCTGCCCGGCCCCCTCATGGAACGCGAACGCCAGCGCCTCGCCGAGCTGCGCCTCACGCTCCAGGAGGAGTGTTTCGCGCTCGACCACTCCCCCGATCACCTCCCGGAGTTGGAAGCGCTCGCCGCCGAACACCCCTTCCGTGAACGCCTCCAGGCCCTCCTCATCCGCAGCCTCCACCGCAGCGGCCGCACCGCCGAGGCACGGACCGTCTACGCCTCCCTTCACTCCCGCCTGGCCGAACACCTCGGGATCGAGCCCGGGCCGGACGTCACCGCCCTCCGCCAGTTGTTGGACCCGGATCAACTCCCCAACGATCCGGCCCACTTCACGGGCCGACGAACCCACGTCGCCGCCATCGCCCGCGCCCTGACCGACCGCACCACCACCAGCACCACCACCACCGCCACCGGCCTGCGCCTGGTGACCGTCACCGGCATGGCCGGCGTCGGCAAGACCGCCCTCGCCGTACGCGCCGCCCATGCCCTGCGCCCGGACTTCCCCGACGGCCGTCTCCACGCCGACCTGCGGGGTGCCGACCTCGTCCCCGCCAGTGCCTCCGACGTCCTCGCCGACTTCCTGACCACTCTGGGCATCCGCCCGTCCGCCGTGCCCCAGGACCTCCCCGGCCGCTCCGCGCTCTTCCGCACCGTCACCACCGGCAAGCGGCTGCTCATCCTCCTCGACAACGCCCGGGACGACGCCCAGCTCCAACCCCTCCTCCCCGGCTCCTCCGACTGCGCTGTCCTCGTCACCAGCCGCACCGCGCTGCCCGGCATCCCGTCCGTCCTGCGGATCGCCTTGGACGTGTTCAGCCCCCAGGAAGCGATCGGCCTCCTCGACTCGGTCATCGGCGCCGCCCGGCGGTCCGCCCAGCACTCCGACGCCGAGCACCTGGTCGAGGCCTGCGGCCGCCTCCCGCTGGCCCTGCGGATCGCCGCAGCCCGGCTCGCCGCCTCCCCGGACCAGCCGATCGCCGACCTCCTCCGACGCCTGGCCGAGGACCGGGAGGGACTCGCCGAGCAGGTCTTCGCGCTCAGCTACCGTCTCCTCCCCCCGCCCCTGGCCACCGCCTTCCGCCGATTCGCCTGGGTGGAGCCGGACATCGCCCTGGCCTCGGCCGCCGCCGTCCTCGACCTGCCCGAGTACGAGGCGGAGCACCTCGCCGAGGCGCTGGTCGACCAGGCCCTGCTGGAGTCGGTCGGCCCCGGCCGCTACCGCTTCCACGACCTGGTACGGGCCTTCGCCCGCCGGACGTCCCTGCGCCTCGACGAGGCCGAACGCACCACCGCCCACCACCGCCTGCTGGCCCTGCTGCTCACCCGCGCCCGGACGGCCTTCGCCCTCGCCGTCCCCGGCGACCCGGTCGCCGACGTCTTCGGCGAACCGGCTCCCCGCCCGGTCTTCACGGACCTGCCGGACGCCCGCCGCTGGGCCCGGGCGGAGACCCCCGGTGCCGTCGCACTGGCCGCCGCCGTCGCCTCGGGCGCCCCGGATGCCACCGCGGTGCGCTCCGCCGTCGACCTGCTGGTGGCCCTGAGCCCGCTGGGCCTGGGCGCCTTCGCCGGGCGGGCGGAGGAGGCGGCCCGCCTCCTCGTCGCCACCTCCGAGGACGGCCGCGACCGCGCCGCCGAGGGCCGCGCCCGGTTCCTGCTCGGCACCGTCCTGCTCGGCCGGGCCCGCCTCGACGAGGCCGCCGAGCAGGCCCGCGAGGCCGCCCGGGCCTGCCGGGAGGCGGACGACCCGGCCGTGCTCCGGCAGGCCCTCAACGACCTGGGCCTGATCGCCCAGGCCCAGGCGCGGCACGAGGAGGCGATCACCGCCTTCGACGCGGCGGCGGCCCTCGCCCACCGCCTCGGCCACCGTTCCGGCGCGGTGGCGAGCACCGCGAACGCCGCGCTGTCCCGGGTCCGCAGCGGCCACGCCGAGGAGGCCGCGGACACCTGCCGCCGACTGCTGTCCGAACCGGGCGGCGCCGACGCGGCGATGACCGCCTACGTGCACTACGTCCTCGGCCTGGCCCACCAGGAGCTGGGCCAACTCGACGACTCCGCCGATCAGTTACGCACCTGCGTGGACCGCGCGGGCCACGCCGGGGACCAGGACCGCGAGTCGGCGGCCCGGAGCCGGCTGGCCGAGGTACTGCGCCTGCTCGGGCGGGTCGAGGAGGCCGTCGACGAGGCGACCCGGGCCCTGCGGCTCGCAACGCGAGGTGGGCGACAGCGCGAACGCGCTCTCGCCCACCTGGTGTTGGCCCATGCGGTGGCCGCCCGCGGCGACCACCGCACCGCCCGCACTCACGCGGCGCAGGCGCACCGACTGCTCAGCGGCCTGGGCGCCCCGGAGTCCGCCGACGCCCGGTCGCTGCTGACGGCGCTGGCCACCGCCGACGGGTCCATCACAGCCGTCGAACAGGTCACCTCTGCCAGATGATCAACCCCGTCCCGTTCCAGGCGACCTTGTTCGCCAGGCACTGCACGTCCGCCGACCCCCCGCAGGCCGACGGCGGTGCGGCCGGCGAGCCGTGCCGTACGGGATCCCCCGCCGCCACGGCGAACAGCCCGGACACCCCCGCCAGGACCACCGCACCGGCAACCGCGGCACGGGCCCGGCGGGCCACCATGCTTCGTAACACTTCCTGCTCCTCGCTCACGTGGGACTGCTGGACTCAAGCGCCCGCACGTTCGCAGCACCCGGTAGACAGCCGGTCAACACCCCGCCCCCGCGGCCCCCGGGCGGACGTTGGCAGTCCGTCTACCGCCCCTCGTGATCATTGAGCCCGGCACCGGGCCGCACCGGA
This sequence comes from Kitasatospora sp. NPDC059160, assembly GCF_042755465.1. Lineage (NCBI taxonomy): Bacteria > Bacillati > Actinomycetota > Actinomycetes > Kitasatosporales > Streptomycetaceae > Kitasatospora > Kitasatospora sp. NPDC059160. The sequence continues at coordinate 71,353 of NZ_JBHZCN010000042.1, forward strand.
GGCGTCAGGGAATCCCCGCCCTGACGCCTCAGTGGTGTTCAGCGCCTCGGCGGCCCGCTCTCAGCAGCCTCCGCTCGCCGGCCTCCGCTCAGTGGCCTTCCTCGACCGGGAACGCCCCGGTGGCCCAGTGCAGTCGCGCCGGGCCGCTGCTCGGCCGGTCGTGGTGCAGGTGGCGGCGGCCCTCGCCGAGCGGGCCGAGGTCGAGCGGGGCCAGGGTGCCGACGGCCAGGGCGGTGGACTCCTGGCCGGTGAGCGGTACGACCGTCAGGTAGGAGGCGTCGTCACCGCCCGACCAGTCGGTGAACTCGGTGCGGATCCAGCCGAACCGCTGCGCGCAGGACAGGCAGCGGCGGATGGACACCGAGAAGTGCGGGTCGGCCACCACGGCCGCCTCGTACGCGAAGCCCTCCCGCTGGCGCGCCCAGACCGCCTCCGGGTCCTCCCCGTAGCACTCCGCGCAGCCGAACGCCCAGTACCCTCCGGCCCTTCCACTCACACCGGCACCCTTCCCTCGTCGCGCTGCTCCGTACGGGCCCGGCCGGTGGTGGTCCGGCCGGGCCCGCCGTTCAGCCTACAAACGCTCAGCCCCAGTTGCCGACCAGCGGCTGGTCGCCCCAGTTGCCGAAGCGGGTGCCGTAGACGGTCAGGGTGCCCTCCTTGGACGAACCGTAGAAGCTGCGGTCACCGGGCCGGTAGACGCCGACGGTGTCGGTGCCGGTTCCGTCCCAGTCGCCCTTGATCGGGATGTCGCCGGTGTTGCCGTACTGGAAGGTGTGGTCGGCCTGCCCGCCCGGCGTGTTGGTGTCACGCAGGTAGAACGTCCGGGTGGTGGGATCGTAGGCGCCGATGGTGGTGCGGCCGCTGCCGCTCCAGTTGCCGACCAGCGGGGTCCACCCGGGGTTGCCGAACTTGAGCGAGTAGGTGGGGTTCGCGTTGTCGTCACTGAGGTAGAAGGTCTGGTCGCCGGGCCGGTAGACGCCGATGGTGGTGCGGCCGGTGCCGCTCCAGTCGCCGACCACCGGGAGGTCGCCGGTGTTGCCGTACCGGTACGTGCTGGTGCTGCCGTCCGCCTTGGACAGGACGAAGGTGGACGTCGCCCGGTGGTAGACGCCGATGGTGTCGGTGCCGGGGCCGTTCCAGTGGCCGGTCAGCGGGACGTCGTCCGCGTCGGTGAACAGCGCCGAGGTGCCGGAGCCGCCGAGGAAGACGTCGTTGTGGCTGTTCTCGCTGACGCTGCGGTCGCCGGGCCGGTAGATGCCGACGCCGGAGGCGGCCGGGGTCGGCGTGGCGTTGATCACCGCCGTGCCGATGGCGCGCTGGCGCTGGGTGGTGAGCGGCTGTGCGGTGCCCTGCTGGGAGTTGAGCCAGCGGAAGTTCTGGAGGTAGACCACCCGGGGGTGCTGGGCGGCGATGGCGCGGTAGTCGGCGTTGTTGGCCGCGATCTGGGCGTCCGAGAACGGCCCGCAGGCCCCCAGGCTCTGGCTGAACGACTCCGGGAACATCACCAGGTGCTGGTCGGGCGAGGCCAGGGCGCCCTGCAGAGTGGCCAGTTCCTGTTCCAGGGTGCCGCGGCCGGGGCAGTAGTCGTCGAAGCCGACCAGGTCGACGCCGCTCGGCACCGGCGAGGTCAGGTGGAACGGGTCCGTGGTGTACGCCAGCATCTTGCCGGGGAAGGCGTCCCGGACCTGGTTGACCTGGGTCTGCACCTGGCCGGCGTCGAAGCCGTGGTAGTACGGCTCGTCCAGGGTGTAGATCGCCGAGAGCTTGTCCAGGTTGGCGCCGATCCGGGCGGCCAGCCCGGCCAGCGCCGCCGGGGCGTCCGGGTTTGGCTTGCTCACCGGCCAGGTCGAGGGCACCGCGACCTGCTTGCTGACGTCGATGACGCAGGAGGCGGGGCGGCAGTAGTCCAGGAAGCCGGCGTAGCGCGGATCGGTGAGGTCCTGGCCGATGAAGTTGTTCATGGTGGTCCAGGGGAACAGCTCGGCGCTGTGGTCGACGCTGTTGTTGTACTGGTCCGGGTCCATGACGTCGAAGTAGCCGTAGTAGTCCAGCCCGCCGAGCATGCTGACCCGCAGGTCGTCGGCCGTGGTGACGGTGCCGGGGGTGCTGCGCTGCGCGCCGAGGTGGAGGTAGCCGTCCCGGGGCAGGGCGGCCGGGGTCTGACCGGCGAAGACGGTGGTGCCGTCCACGGTGACGACGGCCTGCCGGGCGGCGCCGCCCGCGAGAGTGAGCGCGACGTCGTGGGTGCCGGAGCCGGCCGGGACGGCGGCGCTCAGCAACGGCAGCGGCGTACCGCCCTGGTAGAGCGTGAGCGCGCCGTCGGCCTGGAGCCTGAGGCCGAGGGCGACGTCGTCGGTGTCCACCGCGCCGGTGGCGCCGGAGGCGTTGCTGACCAGCAGGGTCGCGGCGTCCGTGCCGCTGGTGCGGCCGACGGCCGGGGTCAACCGGGCGTGCACCGTGTAGGAGCCGGACAGGTCCGCGGTGGCGGGCTTGTTCAACCGGACGGCGGCGGTGCCCTGGGGGAAGGACAGCGCGTCGGGCGCGGCGGGACTGTTGACCCGCACCGAGCCCGCCGGGGGCGTCGCGGCCAGGCCCTTGGTGCCGGACACCGCCGTGTAGTTGGCCGAGACCAGGGTCGGCTGGCGGGCGCTCAGGTCGTCGTTCAGCCCGTCGTCGCCGCCCGCCGGAGCGCCGTCGAAGGTGTCCACGAAGGGCTTCGCCCCGGCCGTCGCGGCGGCGTCGATCCGGCTGACGTTCACTCCCGTGCCGTTGCCGTCGCCGAAGGTCGTCAGCTCGCCCGGGCCGGACAGGTACGCCCCCAGGTAGAGGAACGCGCTGCTCGGCCAGCGGTTGACCGACCCGGGGCCGGTGACGGTGAACGCGGTGCCGTTGACCGTCAGGGTCACCGCCTTGTCCGCCCCGGTCGACACCTTCACCGAGACCGCGTACCGGTCGGCCGGGGCCACCGAGCCCTGCCAGAAGGGGGTTTCGCCTCCGCCGCCGTGGAACAGCGCCAGCTTCCCGGCCGAGGTGACCGTCAGCCCCAGGTCCACGTCGCCGCTGGTGACGTACCCGTTGGCACGGTGGCTGCGGCCGAGCACCAGCGAGGCCCAGTCACCGCTGGAGGTGTCCCCCACCACCGGATCCACCACCGTGGAGACGGTGTACGTCCCGTCGGTGTCCGCGATCACCGGAGCGCCCAGCATGACCGCCGAGATCCCGGTGGTGAACACCAGCCGGTTCGGCTGGTCCGGGGTGCTGACCTGGACGTACGAGGAGTCCGGCGCCACCGAGGTGTCCCAGCGGCCGGAGGTCCTCGTCCAGGAGACCGTCCGGGCGCTGCCCTGCTGGCGCTGGTCCAGGCCGACGTTCAACCCGCGCAGCGGCGCGGTGTTGAGCGCCGGGCTCTGCCGGAACGAGTCGGCGAACGGGCCCGCGGCCGTGAGGTTCACCGGCACCGGAGGCGCCGCGGCGGGTGCGGCGGCAGGTACGGCAGCGGGTGCGGCGGCGGGCACGGAGGCGGGTACGGAGGTGAGGGCGGCGGCGGGTACAGAGGCGAAGCCCGCCGGTGCCACGGCCAGTCCGACCAGCACCGCCGCGGCCGTCAGGCCCCGGCCGGTGCGTCTTGTGAGTGTCACCGAGTCAACTCCCGGTCGTCGGAGCGGTCGGCACCGGGTCCGGGCCGCCGCAGGGGCGAGCGGCCCGGGCGTGCTCCCGCACACCGGTCCCTCCCCCCGCCGGGATGGTAGGCGATGTGTGCGAACGGCCGTGGCCGGTTACCGGATTCGGTACCGGCCCCTTCTCTTCGGACGCCGTTCGATATACGGTACACAACGCTTGTTACGTACCCATGTGCCAGGCAGGTCGGCGCGACGAGGCGCCGCATCTCCCCGCCCCCTCTGGAGAGTCCGCTGTGACCGAGCCCACTGACGCCACCGAAGCCACCGAGACCATCAAGTACCGCAAGAACGGCCTCACGCGCGGGGTGACCGAGGAACTCGCCGAGAGCATGAAGCGCGGCTGGGCCGACACCGAGCGCCACGCCCTCGAAGCGATCCCCCAGGCCGCCCACACCGAGCGCCGCCGGGCCGCGCTGTCCGCCGCCTTCCCCGGTGAACTGCTGGTGGTCCCGTCCGGCAACCCCAAGGTGCGGGCCAACGACACCGACTACCCGTTCCGCCCCTCCTCCGACTACGTCTACCTGACCGGCGACCAGTCCCAGGACGCCGTCCTGGTCCTGGAGCCCACCGGCGCCAGCGGCCACCACGCCGTGCTCTACCTGCGCAACCGCTCCGACATCGAGAACGGCGAGTTCTGGCTCGACGGCCACGGCGAACTGTGGGACGGCCGCCGCAACAGCCTCACCGAGAGCGAGAAGCTGTTCGGCCTGCCCTGCCGGGACGTCCGCACCGCACGCGCCGACCTGGCCGCCACCACCGCCCCGGCCCGGGTGCTGCGCCGGCACGACGCCGGGGTCGAGGCAGCCGTCGGCGGGCGCGCGAACCCCGAGCGGGACGCCGAGTTCGAGGTCTTCCTCTCCGGCCTGCGGCTGGTCAAGGACGAGTTCGAGATCGCCCAGCTGCGCCACGCCTGCCAGGCAACGGCCCGCGGCTTCGAGGACGTGGTGCGCGTCCTGGGCACGGACGCCGCGACGCCGGAACGCCTGATCGAGGGCACCTTCTTCGTCCGCGCCCGCCTGGAGGGCAACGACGTCGGCTACAGCACCATCGCCGCCGCCGGCCCGCACGCCACCACCCTGCACTGGGTGCGCAACAACGGCCAGGCCCGCCCCGGCGACCTGCTGCTGCTCGACGCGGGCGTGGAGACCGACGAGCTCTACACCGCCGACGTGACCCGCACCCTGCCGGTCTCCGGCCGCTTCACCGACATCCAGCGCAAGGTCTACGACGCGGTGCACGCCGCCCAGGAGGCCGGCATCGCCGCCGTGAAGCCGGGCGCGGACTTCCGCGACTTCCACCGCGCCGCCCAGCGCGAACTCGCCGAACACCTCACCGCCTGGGGCCTGTTCGGCGACCTCACCGCCGACAAGGTGTACGAGCTGGGCCTGCACCGCCGCTTCACCCTCGCCGGGACGGGCCACATGCTCGGCCTCGACGTCCACGACTGCGCCCACTCCCGCACCGAGGAGCACGTCGACGGCACGCTGCTGCCGGGCATGGTGCTCACCGTCGAACCGGGCCTCTACTTCCAGCAGAACGACCTGACCGTCCCGGAGGAGTACCGGGGCATCGGCGTCCGGATCGAGGACGACATCCTGGTCACCGAGGACGGCAACGAGAACCTCTCCGCCGACCTCCCCCGCGCCTCCACCGAGGTCGAAGCCTGGCTGGCCGCCCTGCGCGGCTGACGACCTGCGACCGACCACCGCAGTGCGGCCCCGGCAGCACGCCGGGGC
>NZ_JBHZCN010000043.1:0-75397 GCF_042755465.1 Kitasatospora sp. NPDC059160
TGGCACGCTGTTGAGTTCTCAAGGAACGGACGCTTCCTTCGGACCGCCTTCCAGCGGGCCCTCCGGGCGCTTCGTTCTTTCGTGTTTCCAGCTTACCAGACGTTTTCCGCTCCGTTTTCCGGAGTTTCATTCATCCGATTTTCCGAACTGGTCGGGCCGCTTTTCGCGACGACCACCACTTTAGCGCATTTCAAGAGTGACTCGAAATTCACGATCACACCGTGTCGACGAATACGCCGACGAACCCAATTGAATGGGCTTCGAAGTGTGAGAGTGGGTCTTGCTGAGTGGGGTGGCCGCTCCAGCGACTCGTTCAACACTAGGCCACCTGGAGGACATCGTCAAACGTCGAGGGCGGGATCCGGCTGGATCCCGCCCTCGATCATCGAAGCCGCAGTTCAGCGGCGTCGGTTTTCAGTCACTCGGTCCTTCGGCGGCTCGGTCACTCCACCGAGTCGGCCGGCTCGGCCGCCACCGCCGACGACGCCGGCACCAGCTCCGCCGCCGCCAGGTTCCGCTTGCCGCGCCGCAGCACGAGCCAGCGCCCGTGCAGCAGGTCGGCCTCGGTCGGCACCGCCTCCTCGTCCGTCACCTTGACGTTGTTGAGGTAGGCGCCGCCCTCCTTGACCGTCCGACGGGCGGCCGAACGGCTCGGCGCCAGGCCGACGGCGACCAGCAGGTCGACGATCGGCTGGAGCTCGGCGGTTTCGGCCTTCGGGACCTCGGCGAGGGCCGCGGCCAGGGTCGGCGCCTCCAGGTCGGCCAGGTCGCCCTGCCCGAACAGTGCCTTGGACGCGGCGACCGCGCGCTCGTACTGCTCGGCGCCGTGCACCAGCGTGGTGAGCTCTTCGGCCAGGGCGCGCTGGGCGAGGCGGGCGGCGGGGCGCTCGGCGGTCTCGCGCTCCAGCTCCTCGACCTCCTCCTTCGAGCGGAAGCTGAAGATCCGCAGGAAGTTGGAGACGTCCCGGTCGTCCGCGTTCAGCCAGAACTGGTAGAAGGCGTACGGGGTGGTCAGCTCGGGGTCGAGCCAGACCGTGCCGGACTCGGTCTTGCCGAACTTGGTGCCGTCGGCCTTGACGATCAGCGGCGTGGCCAGCGCGTGCACGGACTTGGCGTCGGCCTTGCGGATCAGGTCGGTGCCGGCCGTGAGGTTGCCCCACTGGTCGCTGCCGCCGGTCTGCAGGGTGCAGCCGTAGCGACGGTTCAGCTCCAGGTAGTCCATGCCCTGGAGGATCTGGTAGCTGAACTCGGTGTAGCTGATGCCCGCGTCGGAGTTGAGGCGTCGGGCGACGGCCTCCTTGGCGATCATGTTGTTGACGCGGAAGTACTTGCCGACGTCGCGCAGCAGGCTGATCGCCGACATCCCGGAGGTCCAGTCCAGGTTGTTGACCATGCGCGCCGCGTACGGGCCCTCGAAGTCGAGGAAGCGCGAGATCTGGCCGCGCAGGCGCTCGACCCAGGCGGCCACCGTCTCGGGGTCGTTGAGCACGCGCTCGGCGGTGGGCTTCGGGTCGCCGATCAGGCCGGTGGCGCCACCGACCAGGCCGAGCGGGAGGTTCCCCGCCTGCTGGATGCGGCGCATGGTGAGGATCTGCACCAGGTTGCCGAGGTGCAGGCTGGGGGCCGTCGGGTCGAAGCCGCAATAGAACGTGACCGGGCCGTCCGCGAACGCCTTGCGCAGTGCGTCCTCGTCGGTGGACAGGGCGATCAGCCCACGCCACTGCAGCTCGTCGACGATGTCCGTCACGGTCACGCTTCTCCTTCGATCGGGCGTCCGCCCGTTGTCGGCCCGGTTCGGTTCGGTCGGGCCCCGGGTCGGTACGACTCCAGCCTGATAGAGCCTACGCGGTTCCGGCCAGCGAGTTTTCCCCGAGGCACCGGGTCCGTCGGGCGGTGTCCCTCCCCCGGGTTCCTCCCCGATACCGGAAATTCCGTTGTTAGTCGGCTGTGGGCCCATTCAGAGTGGTTTCACCGCCGCGCGGCGGCAGTGACGTGTGTGGAGACGGTCGTGCCGCCGTGGCACGCCCGTGGGAAGGGTGTGCCGAGTGCGCAACACGCTGGTTCTGAACGCGAGCTACGAGCCCCTGACGACGGTGTCGCTCCAGCGCGCCGTCGTCCTGGTGCTCCAGGACAAGGCGGTGGTGGAGCAGGCGCATCCGTTGCGCTCGATCCGGGGTACCGGTGTAGCCGTTCCGGTGCCCCGGGTGATCAGACTGCAGAGGTACGTGAGGGTGCCGTTCCGACAACAGGCCCCGTGGTCGCGGCGGGGTGTCCTGGCCAGGGACCAACACCTGTGCGCGTACTGCGGGCACCGGGCCACCACGGTGGACCACCTGCACCCCAAGTCACGCGGTGGCGAGGACAGTTGGCTGAACACCGTGGCCGCGTGCGCCGAGGACAACCAGCGCAAGGCCGACCGGACACCCGAGCAGGCCGGGATGAAACTGCTCCGGCGCCCGTTCGTCCCGACGCCCCAGGCCACTCTGATGCTGGCGCTCGGTCTGCGCGGGTCGGAGGCCCGGGAGCTCGCCGACTGGCTGCCGGCCGTACCGGGGCAGCCCGTCACTGCGGCCTAGCCACGGCCCTGGAAGAGCCCTGGGAAAGCCTAGGGGGCATCCCGGCGACGGCCCGGCCACCCACGCGGCCGGGCCCCGCAGGCTCAGCCCTTCGCCTGGAAGCCCGCGGCCGTGCCGTAGTTGGCCGCGTGCTCGGGCACCACGACCACCTGCCCGCCACCGATCAGCACCCGCCCGGAGAGCAGCAGCGAGCCGGTACCGGACGGGAAGTTGCCGCCGACCGCCTCCTGGCCGCCCGCAAGCGGGAAGCGGCCGAGGCGGGCGGGCTGGTCGCGGCGCTCGTCGGCGGCCAGCACCAGCGAGCCGCCGTCGATGCCGACGGCCCGGGCGGTGCCCTTGGCGGCGGTCGGTGCCTTCCAGCGCTGCTTGCCGGTGTCCAGGTCGTAGCCGACCGCGGACACCGGCCCGCCCGGGTTCGCCGGGGTCATCGCGGCCACCATCGTGCGGCCCTCGAAGAAGACCTCGGGGGTGGCCGAAAACGTTCCGTGGGTGAGGACCAGCCGGCCGCCGTCGGTGACCACCGGGATCTCGGCGGCCGGGTCTCCGGCCGGCCCCCAGGCGAACACCCGGTCGTCCTCGGGCTTCGCTCCGGTGGTGAGCACCACGGCGGGTTCGGCGGAGAGCACGGTGACGGTCTTCGGCTGGTTGTTCAGGCCCCGCCACCAGCCGACCTTGCCGTCCGCCGCGTTCAGCGAGACGGCCTGGTCGGCGGGTGTGGAGTCGGCGCAGGTCGAGGCGACCAGCACGGTCTTCCCGGTGACGCCGCCGGAGAGGGTGCAGAACTTGCCCTGGCCGGTGTACTGCCAGACGTCCTTCCCGTCGGCCGACGCCCAGGCCACCGCCCGGTCGTCGCCGACCGCGATCACCATGTCCTCGGTGACACCGATCCGCGCCGAGTAGGCGCCCTTGGCGTCCGAGACGGTCTTGGTCCAGACGGTCCTGCCGGTCTTGGTGTCCACGGCGGCGACCAGCGTGCAGGGGCTCTTCGGGTCGGCCTGCGGCCGGAACAGGACGACGCCCAGCCCGGCCTGGTTCACGCCCGCCGACAGTCCGCACGGGACGGCCCCGGCCGCCGGGGGCTCGACCGACCAGGTCGGCTTGCCCGCCGTCCGGTCGTAGGCGTGCACGCCGGAACCGTCGGCGCGGACCACCGCGTCGGCCAGCAGCCAGCTGCCGACCAGCGTGTCGTCACCCGCGGGCTGCGCGGCGACGGGCTGCGCGGACCAGGCCTTGGTGTGCGCCACCGCGAACCCGGGCTCGCCTCCGCTGCTCGCCGCCGCACTCCCGCCGCCCTCGGCACCGACCGTCAGCGCGGCGGTTATCAGCACCCCGAGCGCCGCCACCCCGGCACCGGTCCGCACCAGCAGGGCCCGTCGACTGGGCACGTGCTCCCCGGTCAGGACGGCCGACCGGACCTTGCCCACCAGCGAGGAAGCACCGGCGGAAGCGGAAGACGAAGACGACGCGGAAGCGCTGCCACCACGCCGGCCCGCCCGCGAGCGCCCGGCCGATGCGGCGGGCTCGGCGGGCTCAGCCGGCTCGGCAGGCACGGCACCGTGGTCACCGGTCTCCCCCACGGAGGTCGCCGGCTCCGCCGGGGACTCCTCCAGCCGCACGTACCCGTCGGCCGAGTACTCCGCCCCCGCCGGGACGTACAGTCCGTCCGCCACCGGTCGCTCCTGCGGCTCGACGGCGTACGGCTGCTGCCCGTAGTCCGGGAACTCCGGGTACTCCGAGTACTCCGGGTACCCGGAGTGCGGCTGCTGGTACGGCTGGTGCGGCTGCTCCTGGGCGTACCCGCCCTCGACGTGGCCGGTCTGCCCGTAGCCGCCCTGCTGGTCGTAGGCCGGCTGCCAGTGACCGCCCGGCTGCTCGTGGTGCGGCGCCTGGGGCCACTGCCCGTGCGATTCCGACGGCGACTGCGACGACTGCTGCTGCCACTGCGCCTGCTGCTGGTCGTGGTACCCCGGCCAGCCCTGCTGCGGGCCCTGGGGGTACCACGGCTGCTGCTGGGCGTGGGGGTCTCCGAAGGGCTCCTGCGCCACCGTTCCGTCCCTCCCTGCCCCCACTGCCTGCCGATTGCGGCAGTCAGCATCTCACGCCCGCCCCGACCGACCGCCCGGCCCCTGGGCGCGGGGCCACAGCGGGCCACAGCGGGCCGGAACGGGCCGGCGCGGGCATGCGCGGGCCGGACCAGGACAGAGCGACCCTCAGGCCGCGGACTCCGCGCGCAAGGCCTCGTCGATCCGGGCGGCGAGGGTGAAGTCCAGGCCGGTGAGACCGCCGGCGCTGTGCGTGGACAGCACGAAGCGCAGGGTGCGCCAGCGGATGTCGACGTCGGGGTGGTGGTCGAGCGCCTCGGCCTGTTCGGCGACGGCGACGACCACCCGGATCGCGGCCGGGAAGTCGGGGGCGTCGGCGCTGCGGACGATGCTGTCGCCGTCCCGGCGCCACAGCGGCACCGCCGCCAGGGCCGCCACGGTCTCGTCCTCGCTCAGTCGGGCCCTGCTGCTCATCGGTGCGCTCCGGGGGTCGTCGGTCGGACCGGCGGGGTGCCGGTCGGGCGGGGTGCCGGTCAGGCGGCCTTCCGACGCGGACGGACCACCAGTTCGCCGCCGCAGTTGGGGCAGTTGGCGGCCATGGCCTCGGTGCAGTCGGCGCAGAAGGTGCACTCGAAGGAACATATCGAGGCGGGGCCGTCGGCGGTCAGCGACACCTCACAGCGCTCGCAGATCTCGCGCATCTCCAGGGCCATGGCACACTCTCCGGTTCACGGACGACGGTTCGGTCGGTCGTACGATCCCACAGCCGTCCGAAGCCCGGTCAACTCAGCTCAGCAGCAGCTTGGTGACGGCCGCGAGCCCGACCACCACGATGACCCCGCGCAGCGCGGCCGGCGGGAGGCGGCGGCCGACCTTGGCGCCGATCAGGCCGCCGACCAGCGAGCCCGCCGCGATCAGCCCGGCGGCCGTCCAGTTCACCGTCGAGGTGAACAGGAAGAACAGGGCGGCGACCCCGTTGACGATCAGCGCCAGCGCGTTCTTCACCGCGTTGATCCGCTGCAGCTCCTCCTGGAGCAGCATGCCCATCAGCGCCATCAGCAGGACGCCCTGGGCGGCGCCGAAGTAGCCGCCGTAGATGCCGGTGAGGAACACCCCGGCCAGCAGCACCGGGCCGCCGTCCGGATCGCCGTCGGCGCGCCGTCGGGCCGCGACGGCCTTGGCCACCCGGGGCTGGACCACCACCAGGACGAGGGCGAGCAGGATCAGCACCGGGACGATCGCGTCGAAGGCGCCGCTGGGCAGTCTGGTCAGCAGCAGCGCACCGAGCAGCCCGCCGAGCAGCGAGGCGGTGCCCATCCGGCGCAGCCGGCGGCCCTGGCCGGCCAGTTCGCGGCGGTAGCCGAACACGCCGCTGAGCGAACCGGGCACCAGGCCGAAGGAGTTGGAGATGTTGGCGGTCACCGGCGGGATGCCGACCGCGAGCAGGACCGGGAAGGTGATCAGGGTGCCGGAGCCGACGATCACGTTGATCATCCCGGCACCGACGCCGGCCACCAGGACGGCGATCGCCTCCCAGAGCGTCATGGGTCACCCCTCCTCGTGGTCCTGTCCGAGGGGATCATGCCGGACGGCGCACCGGCCCGACCAGGCCCGACCACCATTCGGGACGTACGCCACACCGCCGGGGCAGCACGCGGGACGCGGCCCGGGCGCCACGCGGGACGCCGCCCGGACGCCGACCGGAGAAACAGCGGGGCCCGCCACCAGCAGGCAGCGGGCCCCGACCGGAGGACCGGTCCGACCACTCCGGGTCGGTCACTCCGATCCGATCACTCCGGGTCGATCACTCCGGGTCGATCTTGCGGTACTCCCGCGCCGGGTCCACCCGGGGGCGGGCGGCGCCCTTCTCGACGTCCACCGGCCGCGGCCCGGCCGCCGGGTCCAGCGGCACCTGGGTCGCCGCCGGGGGCGCCTGGGGGACGCTCGGCGCGGCCACCGCGCCGCCGTTCATCCCGCCGCCGTTGCCGGTCAGGCCGCCGAAGGCCCCGCCGAGGCCCTTGAGCGCGTCGCCGACCTCGCTGGGGATGATCCAGAGCTTGTTGGAGTCGCCCTTGGCCAGTTCGGGCAGGGTCTGCAGGTACTGGTAGGCGAGCAGCTTCTGGTCGGCGTCGCCGTCGTGGATGGCCTCGAAGACCGTCCGGATCGCGGCCGCCTCACCGTCGGCGCGCAGCACCGCGGCCTGCGCCTCACCCTCGGCCCGGAGCACGTCCGCCTGCTTCTCACCCTCGGCCTTGAGGATCTGCGCCTGGCGCTGGCCCTCGGCGGTGAGGATCGCGGCGCGCTTGTCACGGTCGGCGCGCATCTGCTTCTCCATCGAGTCCTGGATGGAGGTCGGCGGCTCGATCGCCTTGAGCTCGACGCGGTTGACCCGGATGCCCCACTTGCCGGTGGCCTCGTCCAGCACCCCGCGCAGACCGGCGTTGATGACCTCGCGCGAGGTCAGGGTGGACTCCAGGTCCATCGAGCCGATGATGTTGCGCAGCGTGGTGACGGTCAGCTGCTCGATGGCCTGGATGTAGCTGGCGACCTCGTAGGTGGCGGCCCGGGGGTCGGTGACCTGGTAGTAGATGACGGTGTCGATGTTGACGACCAGGTTGTCCTGGGTGATCACCGGCTGGGGCGGGAACGGGACGACCTGCTCGCGCAGGTCGATCCGGTTGCGGACCCGGTCGATGAACGGCACGACGATGTTCAGCCCCGCGTTGAGCGTCCGGGTGTAGCGGCCGAAGCGCTCCACGATCGCGGCGCTGGCCTGCGGGATGACCTGGATCGTCTTGATCAGCGCGATGAAGGCCACCACGACCAGGACGACCAAAACGATAAGGACGGGTTCCACGGACTCTCCCCTAGACGACCAGGGCGGTCGCGCCCTGGATTTCGACGACGTCGACCTGCTGCCCGGGCTGGTAGACCTGGTCCGGGTGGAGCGCGCGGGCCGACCAGATCTCACCGTTGAGCTTGATCCGACCGCCCTCCCCGTCGACGGTTTCCGCGACGACCGCGGTGGCGCCGTGCAGCGCCTCGATGCCCATCTTGACCTGCGGGCCCTTCTGGAGCTGCCGGTAGGCGATCGGCCGGACGAAGGCCACCAGTGCGACCGAGACCACCAGGAAGGTCACGGCCTGGAGGACCACCCCCGCGCCCAGACCGGCCGCGCCGGAGGCCACGAGCGCGCCGATCGCGAACATGGCGAACTCCGGCATCGCGGTGAGCACCAGCGGTATGCCGAGCGCTGCGGCGGCCAGGAGCCACGAGGTCCAACTGTCCACACGACCATCCTAGGGAGCGAAGGGCCTTCGAGGCGGACAGTTCCCGCAGGTCGAGGGGCGGAAACCGGTCGCACGTGCGACCGGTTCCGACAGCCTCGGCGAAGCGGACGGACCCGGGGTCAGCCCAGCGGCAGTCCCTGCGCCGACCAGCGGTCGCCGTGGCGCTCCAGGGTGAGCGGCAGGCCGAAGCACTTGGAGAGGTTGCGGGCGGTCAGCTCGGTGTCGATCGGGCCGGCCGTGAGCACCCTGCCCTGGCGGATCATCAGCACGTGGGTGAAGCCGGGGGCGATCTCCTCGACGTGGTGGGTGACCATCGCCATGGCCGGCGCGAACTCGTCCTGGGCCAGCGCGCCGAGCCGGCGGACCAGGTCCTCCCGGCCGCCGAGGTCCAGGCCGGCCGCCGGCTCGTCGAGCAGCAGCAGCTCGGGGTCGGTCATCAGGGCGCGGGCGATCAGGGTGCGCTTGCGCTCGCCCTCGGAGAGGGTGCCGAACTTGCGGCCGGTCAGGCTGGCCATGCCCATCCGGTCGAGCAGGGCGAGGGCGCGGCCCTCGTCGGACTGCTCGTAGGACTCCTGCCAGCTGACCGTCATGCCGTACGCCGCGGTGAGCACGGTCTGCAGCACGGTCTGCTCGGCCGGCAGCTTGTCGAACATCGAGGCGCCGGCCAGGCCGATCCGGGAGCGCAGCTCGAAGACGTCGATCTCGCCCAGCTTCTCGCCCAGCACCGAGACCTTGCCCGAGGTCGGGAAGAGGTACGAGGAGGCGATCTGCAGCAGGGTGGTCTTGCCGGCGCCGTTCGGGCCCAGGATGACCCAGCGCTCACCCTCGGAGATGGACCACGAGACCTGGTCGACCAGCGCGCGCCCCTCCCGGACCACGGATACGTCCACCAGCTCCAGCACGTCGCTCATGCCCACGCCTTCCCCAAATACCAAAAATGTCGGCCGTCGGTGCGGGCGGCGGACCGACCCCGGCAGCCGGTGGGCACGGGATGGGTGCGCCGCACGCGCATGGGCAAACCTACGCCACGCGGATGACCGCCGATTCCGTAGGCTGGCCGGATGCTCGTGACTCCTGCCGACAATCCGTACGAAGAGCCCCGTTCGGGGCGGCTGACCGCCTGGGGCAACGCTCTGCTGAGCGGCCTGGTGGCGCCGGACGACGCCGCCGAGGCCGTGCTCGGCGCCGACGAGGGCCACCGGGTGACCGGGCTGCCCGGGGACGCCCCGGGCGAGCAGCACGCGCTGACCTGGGCGTTGGGGCGGCTGCGGGTGCTGGGCGTGAAGGGCCTGCGGCTGGCGCTGCCCTCGGCCGGGCACCCGCTGGGCCTGACCGGCCCGGCGGTGTTCAACGAGCGCGCCATGGCGGCCGGCGAGGCCGTGCTCGCGGTCGGCGCACCGCTGGGACTGGTGCCGGAGATCACGGTGTTCGGTCCGGCGGGCGACCGCTCGGCCACCGTGCTGTGGCGCTGCGCCGAGGTCGGCGACGCCCCGCCGGCGGACGTGCCCTCGCTGCACGAGGCCGAGCGCGAGCTGGCGGAGGGGCTGCGCGAGGCGACCGTCCTGCTGGCCGGGCTGGACGTGGCGGGCGCGGGCCCGGAGGCGCTGCGCGCCCTGGAGGCGTACCGCCGGCGCGGCCACGCCGAGCTGCTGGCCCCCGGCTACCCGCCGCGCGCCGTCCGGGTGCTGGAGTCGGCCCGCCAGGTGTCCGCCCTGCTGGCGATCGCCGCGGGCGGCCACGGCGCCGCCGTGAGCGCCTCCGAGATGGCCGCCCGGCAGTCGGTGCTGGCCCCGCTGCGGCGCACCGCCCGGCGGGCCCAGGTCGCCGCCTACAACGCCCTGGTGGACGAGCGCGAGGACCACTGACGGTCGCGGGAACGGCGGGGAGGGAATCGCCGGGAGGGAACCGGGCGAGGGGCCTCAGGCCCGGGCCTCGCCGTTGCGGACGGCCCACAGCGCGGCCTGGGTGCGGTCGGCGAGGTCCAGCTTCATCAGGATGTTGGAGACGTGGGTCTTCACCGTCTTCTCCGACAGGTGCAGGCTGCGGGCGATCTCCCGGTTGGAGCGGCCGTCGGCGATGTGGCCGAGCACCTCGCGCTCGCGCTCGGTGAGGGTGCCGCCGCGGCCCTGCGGGGCGCGCGGGCCGTCGTCGGCGAGCAGCGCCTCGGCCAGTTCGGGCTGGAGCAGCACGTGCCCGGCGTGCACCGAGCGGATCGCCCCGGCCAGCGCCTCCGGGTCCACGTCCTTGTAGACGTATCCGGCGGCGCCGGCCCGCAGCGCGGGGACCATGGTGCGGTGCTCGGTGAAGCTGGTGACGATCAGGATCCGGGCCCGGCTGCCGCCGTCCTTGAGGGTGCGCAGCGCCTCGATGCCGTCGACGCCGGGCATCTTGAGGTCCATCAGGACGACGTCCGGGTCGAGTTCGCGGGCGCGCTCGACGCCCTCGGCCCCGTCGGCGGCCTCCCCGACCACCTCGATGTCGTCCTGGACCTCCAGGAAGGTGCGCAGCCCGCGGCGGACCACCTGGTGGTCGTCGACCAGCAGGACGCGGATCGACGGCGTGCTCTCAGGCACCGGGGACCTCCATCTCGACGAGCGTCCCCTTGCCGGGGGCGGACTCCAGGGTGAGCGTGCCGCCGACGGCGGCCGCGCGGTCGCGCATCGAGGCCAGGCCGAGGTGGCGGCCGGCCCGCCGGACGGACTCGGGGTCGAAGCCCCGGCCGTCGTCGCGCACCCGCAGCACGGCGCCGCGGGCGGGGGTGCCGGCCAGGGTGACGGTGACCCGGCCGGCGCCGGAGTGGCGCAGCGCGTTGTGCAGCGCCTCCTGGGCGACCCGCAGCAGCGCGGCCTCCTGGGCGGGCGGCAGGGCGCGGACGCCGTCGGCGGCGAAGGCGAGGTCGGCGGTGTGGGCGCGGTCGAGGACCTGCACCTGGGAGGCGAGGGTGGCGCTCAGCCCGTCCTCCTCCAGGGCGGCGGGGCGAAGTTCGACCACCACGGCGCGCAGTTCGTCGGCGGCCTCGGCGGCGAGCCGGGCGACCTCCTCCAGCTCGGCGCGGGCCCGGGCCGGGTCGCGGTCGACGAGCTTGGCGGCGGCCTTGGCGGTCAGCCGCAGCGAGAACAGCTTCTGCGAGACGGCGTCGTGCAGGTCGTGGGCGATCCGGGCGCGCTCGCCGGCCAGGGTGAGTTCGCGGCTGCGTTCGTACAGCCGGGCGTTGGTGAGGGCGAGGGCGGCGTGGGCGGCGAGGATCCGCAGCAGTTCCTCGTCGTGGTCGGTGAACAGGCCGCCGCCGCGCTTGTTGGCGAGGAAGATGACGCCGGTCACCCGGGGTTCGTCCTCGCCAGCCTCGGTGTCGAGGATCGGCATGCCGAGGAAGGCGTCCATCTCGGGGTGGGCGGCGGGCCAGCCCTCGAAGGCCGGGGCCTTGCGGACGTCGGTGAGGCGGGTGGGGCCGGTCTCGTGCAGCAGTTCGGCGAGCACGCCGTGCTGGCGGGGCAGCGGGCCGATGGCCCGCCACTGCTCGTCGGTGATGCCGTCGACCACGAACTGGGCGAAGCCGCCGTGGTCGTCGGGCACGCCGAGGGCCGCGTACTCGGCGCCGAGCAGGTCGCGGGCGGAGGCGGTGATGCGGCGCAGCACCTCGCGGACCTCCAGGTGCCGGCTCATCGCGAGCAGGGCCTGGCTGACGGCCTCGATGCCGGCCAGCGGGTCGCAGGCGGAGCGCGGGTCGAGGGGGGTCCGGTGGTCACCGGTCGGGCTGGGCATACCGCCAAACTACCGCCGGCGCGGGGGCGTCCGCGTCCGTCCCCGGCCGCTCCGGGCGCGGGTCCGGGGACCTAGGCCGATGGGCCCACCCGGCGGGCGGGCGGGTGGCCGGCAACGCCGAAGGGCGCTCCCCCGGAACCGGGTGGAGCGCCCTTCGGCGGCTGCGGACGTCAGCCCTTCTGCATGACCTCGGGCTCGTGCCGGCGCTGCAGCCGGGTCACGATCACGCCGATCACGACCGAGATGACGATCAGCACGCCCGCGTCGATCGACCACTGGGCGACGCTGTGGGACCACAGCGGGTCGTAGTTGGGGTTCTGGAAGTCCTTGTTCCAGGGGCCCATGAGGTGCGACAGGTCGAGCGTGGTGGACACCATGCCGGTGCCCCAGCGGGCCGGCATCAGCCAGGCGACCTGCTCCAGGCCGGGCTTGCCGAAGATCTGGAAGAGGCAGCCGGTGAACACGACCTGGACGATGGCGAACATGACCAGCAGCGGCATGGTCTTCTCGGCGGTCTTCACCAGCGCGGAGATCATCAGGCCGAACATCATCGCGGCGAAGCTGAGCAGGATCATGCCGATGGTCATCTCGATCATCGGGATGTTCTTGACGATCAGGCCGTGCTCGGGGAGCTTGCGCGGCAGGAAGCCGACGGCGGAGATGATCGCGCCCTGGATGACCGAGAAGACGCCCAGCACGATGATCTTGGACATCATGTACGCCGACCGGGACAGGCCGGTGGCCCGTTCCCGTTCGTAGATCGCCCGTTCCTTGATCAGCTCGCGGACCGAGTTGGCCGCCCCGGAGAAGCAGGCGCCGATCGCCAGGATCAGCAGGATCGTCGCGGCCCCGTTGTTGAGGTGCAGCTGGGTCTTCGGGTTGGGGGCGAGCCCCGGTTCGTTGGGGATCAGCACGCTGACCGCGCCGATCACCGCGGGCAGCAGCACCGACAGCGCCAGGAAGCCGCGGTCCGAGGCGAGCACCGACATGTAGCGGCGCATCAGCGTCCACAGCTGCGAGCCCCAGCTCTGCGGCTTGGGCGGGCGGACGGCCTCCTGGGCGACCTGGACGTGCTGCACCTCGCCCGCCTCGACGGTCGGGGCGGAGTACTGCTGGTAGTGCACCGAACCGCGGTAGCGGCCGGCCCAGTCGTGGTCGGGGTAGTTCTCGAAGGCCTGGAAGACGTCCGCCCAGGTCTCGTACCCGAAGAAGTGCAGCGCCTCGTCCGGCGGGCCGAAGTAGGCCACCGCGCCGCCCGGCGCCATCACCAGCAGCCGGTCGCAGAGCGCGAGTTCGGCCACCGAGTGGGTGACGACCAGGATGGTGCGGCCGTCGTCGGCCAGGCCGCGCAGCATCTGCATGACCTCGCGGTCCATGCCCGGGTCGAGGCCCGAGGTGGGCTCGTCCAGGAAGATCAGCGAGGGCTTGGTGAGCAGTTCGAGGGCGACCGACACGCGCTTCTGCTGGCCACCGGAGAGTGCGGTGATCTTGTTGTCGGCGCGCTTGTCCAGGCGCAGCTCGTACAGCACCTCGTCGATCCGGGCGTTGCGCTCGCTCGCCTCGGTGTCGCCGGGGAAGCGCAGCTGGGCCGCGTACTTGAGGCCCTTCCGGACGGTCAGCTCGCGGTGCAGGATCTCCGACTGCGGCACCAGGCCGATCCGGGAGCGGAGTTCGGCGAACTGCTTGTAGAGGTTGCGGCCGTCGTACAGCACCTCGCCGCGGTCGGCCGGGCGGTAGCCGGTGAGGGCGCGCAGCAGGGTCGACTTGCCGGAGCCGGACGGGCCGATGACGGCCACCAGGGACTTCTCCGGGACGCCGAAGCTGACGTCGTCGAGCAGGACCTTCTTGCCGCCCTTGTGGTCGACCTCGACGGTCAGGTGGCGGGCGGAGAAGGAGACCGCGCCGGTGTCGACGAACTCCTGCAGCTGGTCGCCGACCAGCTGGAAGCCGGAGTGGCCGACGGTCAGCCGGTCCTGCGGGCCCATCAGCTGGCGCTGCACCCGCTGGCCGTTGAGGAAGATGCCGTTGTGGCTGCCGAGGTCGACGATCTCGTAGCGGCCGTCCGGCAGTTGGCGCAGCTCGGCGTGGTGCCGGGAGACCTGGAGGTCGGACACCACGACGTCGTTGTCCAGCGCGCGGCCGATCCGGACGGTGCGCATCCCGGCCGTCAGGTTGCGGATCACCGTCGGCTGCGGGCCGCCGCCGTGCTCCGGCGGGGCCGGGAAGCCCTGCTGCCCGGGGAAGCCGCCGTGCTGCGCCGCCCGCTGGTCCTGCGGCACGTACTGCTGCGCGGGCTGCTGCTGCGGCCAGGCCTGCTGCGCCTGCGGCTGCTGCTGGTACGGGTCCTGACCCGCCCAGGCCTGCTGCGGGGCGGGCTGCTGGGGCGTCGGGGCGGGGCTGCGGCTGGTGACGGCCTCGTGCACCGGGGTGGGCTGCGGGGCGGCGGCGTGGGCGGGTGCGGAGAAGGCGAGTCGGGGGCCGTTCTCCGGGTTGCCCAGGTTCACCACGGCACCGGGGAACAGCTGGGCCTGCATGGTGCGGGCGCCGGCCACGTAGGTGCCGTTGGTGCTGCCGTGGTCGTCCAGCTGCCAACCGCTGCCGTTGAAGCCGATGGTCCCGTGCTGCCAGGAGACCCTGGCGTCGTCGAACGTGAAGTCCGACTGCGGGTTGCGCCCGATGGTGTAGGACCGCCCGGGCTCAAGAGTCCGCTGCTGTCCGTTGATATCAATGACGAGTTGCGGCACTGCTTGCCTGCCCCGCTCTCTCGGTTCCCCCGATTTGGCCCCCGACCGGGGGTGCACTGTTCCTCTGACTGACGGGGGGAATCATTCCAGCCCGCCGTCCGCAGGTGAAAGTCACCCCGGGTGACTGTGACCAGGCTGCTACCCGGGGCTGCCGGTCGGGCCGCGGGCACGGGTGTCCCGCGAGGTGGGACAGGTGCCCCCGGCGGGGCGGCCGACCGGTAGCGTGGGAGCCACCATGAACGCATCGCCCCTGGCCGCTGAGCCCCTCCCCGCCGCCCAGCCCCGGACCGCGGACGAGCGCACCCTGCTCGTCAAGGTGTTCGGCAAGGACCGCCCCGGCATCACCGCCGGCCTCTTCGCCACCCTGGCCGGCTTCGGCGTCGACGTCATCGACATCGAGCAGGTCGTCACCCGTGGTCGCATCACGCTCTGCGCCCTGGTCACCCCGCCCCGCTCGCCCGACGCGGAGGGCGGCCTGCGGGCCACCGTGCACCGCTGGGCGGAGGAGCAGAAGCTCCAGGCCGAGATCCTCTCCGGCATCGGCGACAACCGCCCGCGCCGTGAGGGCCGTTCGCACGTGACGGTGCTCGGCCACCCGCTGACCGCGGCCGCCGTCTCCGCGCTGACCTCCCGGATCACCGTGGCGGGCGGCAACATCGACCGCGTCTTCCGCCTCGCCAAGTACCCGGTGACGGCGGTCGAACTGGCCGTCTCCGGTGTGGCCACCGAGGAGCTGCGGGCCGAACTGGCCCAGGAGGCGGCCGCCCAGCGGGTGGACGTCGCGGTGGTGGCCGCCGGGCTGGAGCGCCGGGCCAAGCGCCTGGTGGTGATGGACGTGGACTCCACGCTCATCCAGGACGAGGTGATCGAGCTGTTCGCCGCCCACGCGGGCTGCGAGGAGGAGGTCGCCGAGGTGACGGCGGCGGCGATGCGCGGCGAGCTGGACTTCGCCGAGTCGCTGCGGGCCCGGGTCGCCCTGCTGGCCGGGCTGGACGCCTCGGTGACCGAGAAGGTGCGCGCGGAGGTCCGGTTCACGCCGGGGGCGCGCACCCTGATCCGTACGCTCCAGCGGCTGGGCTTCCAGGTCGCGGTGGTGTCCGGCGGGTTCACCCAGGTCACCGACCACCTGGTGGAGCAGTTGGGGCTGGACTTCGCGGCGGCCAACACCCTGGAGGTGGTGGACGGCAGGTTCACCGGCCGGGTGGTCGGCGAGATCGTGGACCGCGCGGGCAAGGCCCGCTGGCTGGCCCGGTTCGCCGAGCAGGCGAAGGTGCCGCTGTCGCAGACGGTGGCGATCGGCGACGGCGCCAACGACCTGGACATGCTGAACGCGGCCGGGCTCGGGGTGGCCTTCAACGCCAAGCCCGTGGTGCGCGAGGCCGCCGACACCGCGGTGAACGTGCCCTTCCTGGACACCGTGCTGTACCTGCTCGGGATCACCCGCGAGGAGGTCGAGGCGGCCGACGGCGGGCTCTCGGTCGACTGAGGCGTGCCGACGGCCGAGGGGCGCGCGGATCGATCCGCACGCCCCTCGGTGTTCCGCGGCCCGGCCGGGCCCGGAGGTCAGTCCTGCGGCGTGTAGTACGAGACCAGCTCGGCCACGCCCGGCTCGACGCCCTTCCACGAGCCGCCGAAGCTGAGCACCGCGACCGCCGCCGTCGGGAAGCCGCCCAGGCGCAGCCGCTCCAGCGCGTCCGGGTCGCCCGCGTCCCCGGCGAGCACCTGGGTCAGGCCCAGCACCCCGGGGTTGTGGCCGACCAGCACCACGTCCGCGTACTCCTCCGGGGTCTCCTGGAGGACGGCGATGATCTCGCCCGGGCTGGCCTCGTAGATCCGGTCCTCGTACACCGTCCGGCGGGCCCGCTTGGGCAGCTCGTGCGCCGCCAGCTTCCAGGTCTCGCGGGTGCGCAGGGCGGTGGAGCAGAGCACGAAGTCGGGGTTGATGCCGGAGTCGACCAGCCAGCGGCCGGCGTCCGGGGCCTGGTGACGGCCCCGGTCGGCCAGCGGCCGCTCGTGGTCGTCCACGCCGTTCGGCCAGTCGGCCTTGGCGTGGCGGAGAACGATGATCCTGCGGGGCGTGTCGGCGCTCATACCCAGCAAGCTTGGCAGAAAAGCGGGCCGGGGGCGCGATGCTCCCGGTTGCCGCCACTCCCCGGGGTGGCGGGTGCCATCATGCCCCGTCGGCCGGGTGTCACCGGGAGTGCGGCGGCGCTACGGGCGGCGGTCAACCGATCTGGGCGGCGACGGTGGCGATGATCGCCACCAGCACCACGATGCCGCCGAAGAGGAGGGCGATGCGGCCGAGCTGCTTGCGGCCGTCGGTGGGGTTCGGGTCGAGAACGGGCATGTCGGGATTCTCCCACCCCGAACACGCCCGTCCACGGCGGGCCCCACCGCCTTGGCCAGGCCTTGACCTTCCCGGTCAGGCCTTGACCCGCGCGGCGGGCAGGACGGCCTCGTCCTCGATGTGCCGGGCCTGGGCGGCGCGCAGGCCGAACAGCATCTGCGGCACCAGCAGCAGGGCCAGGAAGCCCAGCGGCCAGTACCACTCACCGGTGACGTCGTAGATCCGGCCGATCAGGATCGGGCCCGGGACGGAGATCAGGTAGCCGAGCCCCTGGGCGAAGACGGACAGCTGGGCCACCCCGCCGGCCGTCCGGGCACGCAGCCCGATCATGGTCAGCACCAGCGGGAAGGCGCAGTTGGACAGGCCCACCAGCACGGCCCACACCCACGGCGCCCCGGCCGGGGCGAGCGCCAGCCCGGAGTACCCGGCGATGCCGCAGCAGGCCAGCAGCACCACGAAGATCCGCTGGTCACCGCGCCGGGCGGCCAGGTTGGGCAGCACGAAGGAGACCGGCACGCCGATCACCATGGTGACCGCGAGCAGCACCCCGGAGGTGCCCTTGTCGATGCCGGAGTCCTGGAAGATCTTCGGCAGCCAGCCCATCACCACGTAGGCGCCGGTGGCCTGGAGGCCGAAGAAGCAGGCCATCGCCCAGGCCGTGCGGCTGCGGGTGATCGGCAGCCTGGCGGGGGCGGCGGCGCCGCCGGCCCGCTCGCCGCGCTCGCGCTTGGCGATCAGCAGCGGCAGCCAGAGCAGCAGGGCGAGCGCCCCCAGGGCGGCCCAGCTGCCCAGGCCGTAACGCCAGTCGCCGCCGAGCGAGCTGGTCAGCGGCACGCTGACCAGGGCGGCCAGCGCGGTGCCCGCGGACAGCGCCATGGAGTACAGGCCGATCATCGGACCGACCTTCTCCGGGAAGTACCGCTTGATGACCACCGGCAGCAGCACGTTGGAGACCGCCACCCCAGCCAGGGCGAGCGCGGTGAACAGCAGGAACACCGCCGTACCGCCGGCGAAGGAGCGGGCCAGCACGCCCGCCGTGATGGCGGCCATGCCGGCCGTGATCACGGCGATCGGGCCGATCCGGCGGGCCGCGCTCGGAGCGGCGAGGCCGAACAGCGCGAAGCACAGCGAGGGGACGGCGGTCAGCAGCCCGGCGAGCGTCGGGTTCATCCCGAGGTCGTCGCGGACCTGGTCGAGCAGCGGCCCGAGGCTGGTGACCACGGGGCGCAGGTTGAAGGCGGCGGCGGCGATCGCGACGGCGAACAGCACGCCGAGGTACTTGCCGGGGACGGACGGCCGCTCGGTCTGCGGCCGCTCTCCGCTCCGTGGGGAGGAGGTGGTGGTGGTGTCTGCTGCGGGAGGCATGGGCGCCATCATAGAATGATGGGATGAATTGATGCACCTCGGAATTGGCATGATGTCCCGACCCGTTCGTCCATCAGCCACTTTCCCCCCACGGCCCACCCAACCCCGTAGTCGCTAGGAGTCCCCGTGGCGCTGTCCTCGCCGAGGCGCACCCCGTTGTCCGACCAGGTGATCGCGCAGCTGCGCGCCCAGATCACCTCCGGGGAGTGGCCCGTCGGCTCGCGCATCCCCACCGAGGCCGCCCTGGTCGAGCAGCTGGGGGTGGCCCGCAACACCGTCCGGGAGGCCGTCCGGGCCCTCGCCCACAACGGGCTGCTCGACATCCGCCAGGGCTCCGGCACGTACGTCCTGGCCACCAGCGAGCTGGCCGGGGTGATGCACCGCCGCTTCGCCGACGCCGACCAGGGGCAGGTCGCCGAGCTCCGGGCGGCGCTGGAGACCTCCGCCGCCGGCCTGGCCGCCGCCCGCCGCACCGAGCGCGACCTCGGCCTGCTGGACGCCGCGCTCGAACGGCGCGAGGCCGCCTGGCACTCCGGCGACGCCGAGGACTTTGTCCAGGCCGACGCCGCCTTCCACCACGCCGTGGTGGCCGCCGCCCACAACGACGTGCTGCTGGCCGTCTACTCCGACCTCGGCGAGGTCACCCGCGAGCACCTGCGCAACGACGTCGGCCCCGAGCTGATCGCCGAGCGCTACATCGGCCACCACACCATCCGGGACGCCATCCGGGACGGCGACCCCCAGCGCGCCTCGGTCGAGGCCGGCCGCGCCATCGGCGCCTGCGCGACCGCCGACGCGTAGGCGCGCCCCCGGCGCCCCCGGCGCCCCCGCGACGGAAACGCCACTGCCCGGCGCCCCCGTCGCGGGGGTGCCGGGCAGTGGCGGACAGCAGTCGGTCAGGCGCCGATCGCGTGCAGACCGCCGTCGACGTGGATGATCTCGCCGGTGGTCTTCGGGAACCAGTCCGACAGCAGGGCGACGACGCCGCGGCCGGCCGGCTCCGGGTCGCTCAGGTCCCACTTGAGCGGGGAGCGGTGGTTCCAGGTGTCGGCCAGGTCGCCGAAGCCCGGGATGGACTTGGCGGCCATCGAGCCGATCGGGCCCGCCGAGATCAGGTTGCAGCGGATGTCCCGCTCGCCCAGGTAGCGGGCCAGGTAGCGGTTGGTCGACTCCAGGGCGGCCTTGGCCGGGCCCATCCAGTCGTACTGCGGCCACGCGTACTGGGCGTCGAAGGTCAGGCCGACGACCGAGCCGCCGTCCTGCATCAGCGGCAGCAGCGCCGTGGTGAGCGACTTGAGCGAGTACGCCGAGACGTGCATCGCGGTCGCCACGGACTCCCACGGGGTGTCCAGGAAGTTGCCGCCCAGGGCGTCCTGCGGGGCGAAACCGATCGAGTGGACGATGCCGTCCAGGGTCGGCAGGGTCTCGCGGACCTGCTCGGCGATGCCGGCCAGGTCCTCCGGGCTGGAGACGTCCAGCGACAGCACCTTGACCGGCTTCGGCAGCTTCCTGGCGATGCGCTCGGTCAGGCTCGGGCGGGGGAAGGCGGTGAGGATGATCTCGGCGCCCTGCTCCTGGGCCAGCCGAGCGGTGTGGAAGGCGATGGAGGACTCCATCAGCACACCGGTGATCAGGATCCGCTTGCCCTCGAGGATTCCACTCATGATCAGTGACCCATGCCCAATCCGCCGTCGACGGGAATGACGGCTCCGGTGATGTACGCGGCCTCGTCCGAACCGAGGAACCGCACGGTGGACGCGACCTCGGCGGGCGCCGCGTAGCGGCCCAGCGGCACGCCCGAGACGATCTCCGCGCGGCGCTCGTCGCTGAGCACGGCGGTCATGTCGGTGTCGACGAAGCCGGGGGCGACCACGTTGACGGTGATGTTGCGCGGGCCGAGCTCGCGCGCCAGCGAGCGGGCGAAGCCGACCAGGCCGGCCTTGGAGGCGGCGTAGTTGGCCTGGCCCGGCGAGCCGGAGAGGCCCACCACGGAGGAGATCAGCACCACGCGGCCCTTCTTGGCGCGCATCATCAGCTTCGACGCGCGCTTGACCACCCGGAAGGTGCCGGTCAGGTTGGTGTCCACGACGGAGGTGAAGTCCTCCTCGGACATCCGCAGCAGCAGGGTGTCGTTGGTGATGCCCGCGTTGGCGACCAGCACCTGGACCGCGCCGTGCTTCTCCTCGATCTCGGTGAAGGCGGCGTCGACCTGCGCGGCGTCCGTGATGTCACAGCGCACCGCGAGGACGTCGAACTTCGCGAGGGCCTCGGGCACCTCGCCCGAACGGCTGGTGATGGCGACCTTGTCGCCCGCCTCGGCGAAGGCCTGGGCGATCGCGAGGCCGATGCCCCGGTTTCCTCCGGTGACGAGAACCGAGCGGCTCAACGATCCACCTCTCTCCGTGTCTGAGCGGGTACGTCCGAACGCGTACGCAGTGTGACGCTATCGGGCGGTCGGCGGCGGCGGCGAATCGAGCTCCCACAGCGCCGCACCGGAGGAACTGTCGCAATCCGACAATCCGCGCCCCCGGCGCCCCGCGCCCGCCGGCCGTCCGCCGCAGGCCGGGGCACCGCCGCGAAAGAACGGACCGTGCGGGAACGCTGTGCGGGAACAACGGGGGCGGGCGTGCCCGTTGCCCCCGTGGTGCGGGCCGACCCCGGGGCCGGACGTACCCTTCCCCCGAAGAGTCCCGGCGAGGAAACGAAGGCAGGGCGCATGACCAAGGCACGGCCCGGGAGCACCACCGGACGCGGACGACTGCTCGCCCTCACCGCCCTGGCCGCGGGCCTGGGCGCGACCGCCTGGGCGCTGCGCGACCTGCCGGCGGCGTTCGGGCGCCGCCCCGACGGCGGGCGCGAGGAGCGGGTGCGGGACTCCGCCCAGTACCGCGACGGCGTCTTCCACAACGCGCCCTCGACCCTCGCCCGGGCCGGGAGCGCCCCCAGCGTCGACCGCGACACCGTCCGCCGGATGCTGTTCCAGCGCGAGGGCCGCGTCCCGGCCCACCCGGTGCCCACCGTCCGCCCCGCCGCCGCCCCCGGCCCGGCCGCCGAGGGCGTGGAGATCACCTGGTACGGGCACGCCTCCGCGCTGGTCGAGATCGAGGGCTCGCGGGTGCTGCTCGACCCGATCTGGAGCGACCGCTGCTCCCCCTCCGCCCACGTCGGCCCCAAGCGGCTGCACCCCGTCCCGGTCGAGCTGGAGGAGCTGCCGCCGGTCGACGCGGTGCTGATCTCCCACGACCACTACGACCACCTCGACATGGCGACCGTCAAGCGCCTGGTGCGCAGCCAGTCCGCGCCCTTCGCGGTGCCGCTCGGCATCGGCGGCCACCTGCGCCGCTGGGGCGTCCCCGAGCACCGGATCATCGAGCTGGACTGGGACGAGACCTGCACCCTGGGCGAGCTGGTCCTCACCCTCACCTCCGCGCACCACTTCTCCGGCCGCGGCCTGACCCGCAACACCACCCTGTGGGGCTCCTGGGTGATCGCCGGGCCCACCCGCAAGGTCTTCTACACCGGCGACTCCGGCTACTTCGAGGGCTACGCACGGATCGGCGCGCAGCACGGCCCGTTCGACGCCGCCCTGGTGCAGATCGGCGCCTACGACGCGGCCTGGCCGGACATCCACATGACCCCCGAGGACGCCGTCCTCGCCCACCGGGACCTCACCGCCGGGCTGCTGGTGCCGGTCCACTGGTGCACCTTCAACCTGGGCCTGCACCCCTGGGCCGAGCCGATCGAACGGCTGCTCAAGGAGGCCAAGGCCCAGGCCGTCCCGCTGGCCGTCCCGCGCCCCGGCGAGCGGATCGACGTGGACAACCCGCCGGAGCTGGACGGCTGGTGGGAGTCCGTCTCCTGACGGCCGCGCACGCCCCCGGACCCCCCTGGCCGAAACCGCAACGCACCGGACCAAATGCGCTGGCCGGGAACCCGGTGGAAGGGAAATGATGCGGTGCGGACGCCCCTGTGGCGCCGCACCGCCACCCTCCGCGACCTGGGAGCCCGATTGCCTCCGATCCCTCCGGCCGACAGCGCCGGCGCCGCGCACGGACGCGCCGTCGACCCGCTGTTCCTCGCCCTGCCGCTGCACGCCCTCGCCGACGCCGCCCTCACCCGGGCCCGCGAACTCGGCGCCACCCACGCCGACTTCCGCCTGGAGCGGGTCCGCAGCGCCTCCTGGCGGCTGCGCGACGCCCGGCCGGCCGGCACCTCCGACACCGTCCAGCTGGGCTTCGCCGTCCGGGTGCTGCTGGACGGCGCCTGGGGCTTCGCCGCCGGAGTCGACCTCACCCCGGGGGCCGCGGCGGAGGTCGCCGCCCAGGCCGTCGCGGTGGCCCGGCTCTCCGGCGGGATCAGCCGGGCGGCCGGCTCCGCCGAGCGGGTCGAGCTGGCCGACGAACCCGTCCACGCGGACGTCACCTGGGTCTCCTCGTACGAGGTCAACCCCTTCGAGGTGCCGGACGCCGACAAGACCGCGCTGCTCGCCGAGCGCAGCTCCCGGCTGCTCGCCGCCCCGGGCGTCTCGCACGTCCAGGCGGCGCTGCTGACGGTGCAGGAGAACAAGTTCTACGCCGACACCGCGGGCACCGTGACGACCCAGCAGCGGATCCGGCTCCACTCCGACCTGGAGGCCACCTCGGTCGACGAGCGCACCGGCGCCTTCGACTCGATGCAGACCCTGGCCCCGCCGGTCGGCCGCGGCTACGAGTACCTGACCGGCACCGAGTGGGACTGGGACGCCGAGCTCGCCGAACTGCCCGTCCTGCTGGCCGAGAAGATGAAGGCCCCGAGCGTCCGCCCGGGCCGCTACGACCTGGTCATCGACCCGTCCAACCTCTGGCTGACCATCCACGAGTCGATCGGCCACGCCACCGAGCTGGACCGCGCGCTCGGCTACGAGGCCGCCTACGCCGGCACCTCCTTCGCCACCTTCGACCGACTCGGCAGCCTGCGCTACGGCTCCGAGCTGATGAACGTCACCGGCGACCGCACCGCCGAGCACGGCCTGTCCACCATCGGCTACGACGACGAGGGCGTCGCCACCCAGTCCTGGGACCTGATCCGGGACGGCGTCCTGGTCGGCTACCAACTCGACCGCGGCATGGCCAAGTTGAAGGGCTTCGAGCGCTCCAACGGCTGCGCCTTCGCGGACTCCCCCGCGCACGTCCCGGTCCAGCGGATGGCCAACGTCTCGCTCCAGCCCGCCGTCGACGGCCCGGACACCGCGGGCCTGTTCGCCGGGGTGGAGAACGGCCTCTACATCGTCGGCGACCGCTCCTGGTCGATCGACATGCAGCGCTACAACTTCCAGTTCACCGGCCAGCGCGCCTACGCCATCAAGAACGGCGAACTCGCCGGCCAGGTCAAGGACTTCGCCTACCAGGCCACCACCACCGACTTCTGGGGCTCGATGGCGGCCGTCGGCGGCCCGCAGACCTACCTGCTCGGCGGCGCCTTCAACTGCGGCAAGGCGCAGCCCGGCCAGATCGCGGCGGTCAGCCACGGCTGCCCGTCGGCGCTGTTCCGCAACGTCAACGTGCTCAACACCCAGCAGGAGGCGGGTCACTGATGACCGCGATGCAGCCCCACGAACTCGTCGAGCTGGCCCTCGGCCTGTCCCGCGCCGACGGCTGCGTGGTGATCGCCGACGAGGAGTCCACCGCCAACCTGCGCTGGGCCGGCAACGCCCTGACCACCAACGGCGTCACCCGCGGCCGCCGCCTCACCGTGATCGCCACCGTGGCCGGCGCCGAGGGCACCGCCTCCGGCGTGGTCGCCCGCGAGGCCGTCACCGCCGAGGACGTCGAGGGCCTGGTCCGCGCCGCCGAGGCGGCGGCCCGCGCGGCCGGACCGGCCGAGGACGCCCAGCCGCTGGTCGACGGCCGGCCGTCGTCCCCGGACTTCACCGCGCCGCCCGCGGAGACCTCCATCGAGGTGTTCGAGGCCTTCGGCCCGGCCCTCGGCGAGGCCTTCGCCCGCGCCGCCGCCCAGGGCGAGCTGCTGTACGGCTTCGCCCGGCACGAGATCACCACCAGCTACCTGGGCAGCTCCACCGGCCTGCGGCTGCGCCACGACCAGCCCACCGGCATGGTCGAGATCAACGGCAAGACCGCCGACCTCAGCGGCTCCGCCTGGGTCGGCGCCGGCACCCGGGACTTCACCGACGTCGACGTCCCCGCCCTGCACGCCGAGCTCACCAAGCGGCTCGGCTGGGGCGCCCGCAGGATCGACCTGCCCGCCGGGCGGTACGAGACGCTGCTGCCGCCCGCGGCCGTCGCCGACCTGCTGCTCTGCCTGCACTGGGCCGCCGGCGCCCGGGACGCCGTCGAGGGCCGGTCGGTCTTCTCCCGGCCCGGCGGCGGGACCAGGGTCGGCGACAAGCTCGCCGCGCTGCCGCTGACGCTGCGCGCCGATCCGGACGAGCCCGGCCTGGAGGCCGCCCCGTTCGTGCTGGCGCACCGCACCGGCGGCGACGTCTCGGTCTTCGACAACGGCGCGCCGATCGAGGCCACCGAGTGGATCCGCGAGGGCGTGCTGACCGAGCTGGTCACCAGCCGCCGGACGGCCGGCCTCACCGGCCTGCCGCTGCGCCCGGGCATCGACAACCTGGTGCTGGAGACGGCCGACCAGGAGTCCGCGCCGACCCTGGACGAGATGATCGCCCGCACCGAGCGCGGCCTGCTGCTCACCTGCCTCTGGTACATCCGCGAGGTGGACCCGGCGACGCTGCTGCTCACCGGCCTCACCCGGGACGGCGTCTACCTGGTGGAGAACGGCGAGGTGGTCGGCGCGGTCAACAACTTCCGGTTCAACGAGTCCCCGGTCGACCTGCTCGGCCGGATCACCGAGGCGGGCCGCACCGAGCCCTGCCTGCCCCGCGAGTGGACCGACTACTTCACCCGCACCGCGATGCCACCCGTGCGTGTCGCGGACTTCAACATGAGTTCGGTCAGCCCGGCCTCATAGCCACTGACCAACGGGGGGATGGAAAGAACATGATGGACGAGAAGCGGCTGGTCAGATCGAGCAAGATGCTGTCGCGCATCCTGCGGCACGAGCCGGAGCTGGTGGGGATCACGCTGGACGACTCCGGCTGGGTCCGGATCGACGTCCTGCTCGGCGCCCTCGCGGCGAAGGGCAGGCCGCTCACCAGGCCCGAGCTCGACCACGTCGTGGCCACCAACAACAAGCGCCGTTTCGGCTACTCCCCGGACGGCCTCTCGATCCGCGCCAACCAGGGCCACACGGTGGCGGTCGACCTCGGTCTGACCGCCACCGTGCCGCCGCCGGTGCTCTACCACGGCACCGCCGACCGCCACCTGGCGTCGATCTTCCGCGAGGGGCTGCGCCCGATGACCCGCCGGGACGTCCACCTCTCGGCGGAGACCGAGACGGCCACCCGGGTCGGCGCCCGGCACGGCCGCCCGGTCGTGCTGACCGTCAACGCGGCCGCGATGGCGGCGGCCGGCCACGAGTTCCGGCTCAGCGAGAACGGCGTCTGGCTCACCGACGCCGTGCCCCCGCTCTACCTCTCCCGGCGCTCGTAGACGCTCCTGACGCCGTACGGCTCCCCTATCACGCCCGACCGGGTGGGCCCCGCCCACCCGGTCTCGTCGTCCCGGGCGCCCGGGCGTACCGTGAGGAGGCCGTGCGGAACAGCGCGCGGATGCCTGGACGAGGGCGGTTGGACACATGGGCAAGAGCGCCGGCGGCGGACAGATCCACCGGATCACGGGGGCGCGCAGCAGCCTCTCCGAGGACGTCCGGGGGCGCCAGCGCCGCTACGTCATCTCGATGCTGCTGCGCACCGTCTGCGTACTGCTCGCGGTGGTGCTGTGGAACGTCGAGCGCTGGCTGGCCTTCGGGGCGCTGGCGGGCGGGGTGCTGCTGCCGTACTTCGCGGTGCTGATCGCCAACGCCGGCCGGGAGCGGGCACCGGGCCTGCCGAGCTCCTTCGACTTCCCGTCCGACACCCCGCTGATGCTCGGCCCCGGTGGTACGGGTGGGGCTGGTGCGGCTCCTGGTACAGGACAGGCAAAGCCCTCCGGCACCGGAACGTCACCGAGCGCGGACTGACCGCCCGGTTTACGGGGATTGAGCCGGAATCAGGTCGGCGAAAGCTCAGAAGAAGCTCAGATTAATCATGCAAGACCTCCCCATCCGAGGCCTTCGGCGTGACATACTGCGTACGCGCTCCGCATCCCCCGTCGGAGCGACGGACCGACGCCGGGCGGCTCCCCCCGTGGCTGCCCGGCGTCGCCATGCCCGGATCCGGTCGGGCCCGCGCGGCGTGACAGACTGGCGGTGACCACGCACCCGCCGAACCCCGGAGGACGGCCCCCGATGGACACCCCGCAGACCCCGATCTGCTCCGCCAAGGGCTGCCGGGCGGACGCCCACTGGGTGCTGGTGTGGAACAACCCCAAGCTGCACACCCCGGACCGCCGCAAGACCTGGCTCGCCTGCGAGGAGCACCGCGAGCACCTGTCCCAGTTCCTGGGCGTGCGCGGCTTCCTCAAGGAGGTCGTCGCCTTCGCCGACTGGACCCCGGAAGAGGCCTGAGGCCCGTCCGGCCTAGGGCCTGTCCGGCGGATCTTGGCAGATCAGCGCGCGGCGTTGGGCGCCCGGCTGGGCGTGCGCCCGAGTCGGCTTCGTACTGGACGTACTTGGGCGATTCGGGCGTGCGTCCAGGCGGGATGCCCGGCGTCGCGCGCCTGGCAAGATCCGCCGGACAGGCCCTAACCGCCGATCGCCGACATCGGCCGCTCGGGCTGGTGGAACTCCGGGTCGTCGATCCCGGCCCCGGCCTTCTTTCCCCACATCGCCGCCCGCCACAGCGCGGCCAGCTCCGCGTCGTCCGCTCCCGAGCGCAGCGCGGTGCGCAGGTCCGTCTCCCCGGTCGCGAACAGGCAGTTGCGCACCTGTCCGTCGGCGGTCAGCCTGGTCCGGTCGCAGGCCCGGCAGAACGGCCGGGTGACGGAGGCGATCACGCCGACCCGGCCGGCGCCGCCGTCCACCACCCAGCGCTCGGCGGGCGCCGCGCCCCGGCGCCCGGACGGCTCCGCGGTGAGCGTGAACCGGGCCCGCAGCAGCTCCAGGATCTCCTCCGCGGTGACCATCGACGAGCGGTCCCAGCCGTGCTGGGCGTCCAACGGCATCTGCTCGATGAAGCGCAGCTCGTAGCCCCGCTCCAGGCACCAGGCCAGCAGGTCGGCCGCCTCGTGGTCGTTGACCCCGCGCATCAGCACCGCGTTCAGCTTCACCGGCGCCAGCCCGGCCGCCTCAGCGGCGGCCAGCCCGTCCAGCACGTCCTGGTGGCGCCGGCGGCGGGTGAGGGTGAGGAACACCTCGGGGTCGAGGGTGTCCAGCGAGACGTTGACCCGGTCCAGTCCGGCCTCGCGCAGCGCCGTCGCGGTGCGGGCCAGTCCGATGCCGTTGGTGGTCAGCGACAGCTCGGGGCGCGGCTCCAGCTCGGAGCAGGCGGCGACGATCGCGACCAGACCGGGGCGCAGCAGCGGCTCGCCGCCGGTGAAGCGGACCTCGCGCACGCCCAGGTCGCGCACGGCGAGGGTGACCAGCCGGACGATCTCCTCGTCAGTGAGCAGGTCCGGCTTGGCCAGCCACTGGAGCCCCTCCTCCGGCATGCAGTACGTGCAGCGGAGGTTGCACCGGTCGGTGAGGGAGACCCGCAGGTCGACGGCGCGTCGTCCGAAGGTGTCGAGCAGCACGTGCGTCCCTTCCCGAAAAACCGCCGGCCCGGCCACCGTCACGGCGGGCCGGGCCAGCATAGTCATGCCGGATCGATCAGTGGGCGCCCAGCCCGGTGAGCGAGCGGACCTCCAGTTCAGCGTACTTCGCCGGGTCCGGACGTTCCTTGGACAGCAGGGTGCCGAGCCAGCCGGCCAGGAAGCCGATCGGGATGGAGACCAGGCCGGGGTTCTCCAGCGGGAACCAGTGGAAGTCGGCGTCCGGGAAGAGCGAGTTCTTGGCCCCGGAGAGCACCGGGGAGAACACCACCAGCACCACCGAGGAGACCAGGCCCGCGTAGACCGAGCTGACCGCGCCGGTGGTGGTGAAGCGCTTCCAGAACAGCGAGTAGAGCAGGGTCGGCAGGTTGGCCGAGGCGGCCACCGCGAAGGCCAGCGCGACCAGGGCGGCGGTGCTGAGCTTGCCCGCGTAGAGGCTGAGCACGATGGCGACGGCGCCGATCGCGACGGCGGCCCACTTGGCGGACCGCACCTCCTCCTTCTCGGTCGCCTTGCCGCGCCGGATCACATTGGCGTAGAGGTCGTGGGCGAAGGAGGCCGAGGAGGCCAGGGTGAGCCCGGCGACCACGGCGAGGATGGTGGCGAAGGCGACCGCCGAGATCACCGCGAGCATGATCGCCCCGCCGGTGGTGCCGGCCCCGCCGCCGAGCTGCTCGGCGAGCAGCGGCGCCGCGGTGTTGCCGGAGGGCGTCTTGCCCTCGACGGCCACCATGCCGCTGCGGCCGACCAGCGCGGCCGCGCCGAAGCCCAGCGCCAGGGTCATCAGGTAGAAGACGCCGATGATGCCGATCGCCCAGAGCACGGACTTCCGGGCCGTCTTGGCGGTGGGGACGGTGTAGAAGCGGACCAGGATGTGCGGCAGGCCGGCGGTGCCGAGCACCAGGGCGATCCCGAGGCTGATGAAGTCGAGCTTGGAGGTGTTGGTGGCCCCGTACTTCAGCCCCGGTTCCAGGAAGGCCGAGCCCTTGCCGCTCGCGGAGGCGGCCGCGCCGAGCAGTTCGGAGGGGTTGAAGTGGTACTTGGCGAGCACCAGGACGGTCATCAGCGCGGCGCCGGCGATCAGCAGCACGGCCTTGACGATCTGCACCCAGGTGGTGCCCTTCATACCCCCTATCACCACGTAGATGATCATCAGCGCGCCGACCGCGAGGATGGTCCAGCGCTTGGCGCCCTCCCCGGTGACCCCCAGCAGCAGCGCCACCAGGGCGCCGGCGCCGACCATCTGGGCGAGCAGGTAGAAGATCGAGACCACGATGGTGGAGATCCCGGCCGCGGTGCGCACCGGGCGCTGGCGCATCCGGAACGCGAGCACGTCCGCCATGGTGAACCGGCCGGAGTTGCGCAGCGGCTCGGCGATCAGCAGCAGCGCGACCAGCCAGGCGACCAGGAAGCCGATCGAGTACAGGAAGCCGTCGTAGCCGGTGAGGGCGATGATCCCGGCGATGCCGAGGAAGGACGCGGCGGACATGTAGTCGCCGGAGATGGCCAGGCCGTTCTGGAAGCCGGTGAAGCCGCGGCCGCCGGCGTAGAAGTCGGCGGCGCTGCGGTTCTGCCGCCCGGCCCAGACGGTGATGACCAGGGTG
Source organism: Kitasatospora sp. NPDC059160 (assembly GCF_042755465.1). Lineage (NCBI taxonomy): Bacteria > Bacillati > Actinomycetota > Actinomycetes > Kitasatosporales > Streptomycetaceae > Kitasatospora > Kitasatospora sp. NPDC059160. Next base: position 29,480 of record NZ_JBHZCN010000043.1, read on the forward strand.
GCCACCACGAAGAGCCCGAACAAGGACATGATCAGACCGCGGTGCTCCGTGGCGGAGCTGGCGAGCGGTGTCATTCGGCGGACTCCCGGGGGGCGTGGACGACGGCTCCGTAGGCCTCGCGGATCGCCGCGGCGGGCGGGTCGATCCGCCGGTCCGCGTAGCGGGCGTACCAGGCGGCGATGACGAAGGTGGTGACGAACTGCAGCAGCCCCAGCACCAGGGCCACGTTGATGTGCCCGACGACCTTGGTGCCCATCAGCCCGGGGGCGTAGCAGGAGAGCAGGACGTAGAGCAGGTACCAGAGCACGAAACCGATGGTGACCGGAAAGGCGAAGCTCCGGAACGAGCGCCGCAGGGTACGGAACTCCTCACTGTCATCGATGAGTTGGACTTCCGTAGCAGTAGTGGTGATCGGCGGCGAATCCACTCTGTCTCCTCACTCCTTCGGCGTAGCGGTCACACGGGGGGACAATTCGAACGTGAGGGACGTCACATTCCTCGTGCGCGCCGCGCAATGCTAGGAGCGTCGTGCCCACCCCGGAAGGGGTTGACCGCGATCAGCCAGTCGTTCACCCTCTCGAACCACCCAATTGGCCGAAAACCACCACTCGCGTCACATCCGGACCGGGGTCACCACAACCGAAAGGGGCGGCACCGTCCAACGGTGCCGCCCCTGTTGACGAAGCGTCAGAATCAGAAGGCGATCCGGACCTTCAGCGCGGACCGCTCGTCCATGGCGCGATAGCCGTCCGGAACGCCGTCCAGATCGACCGTCCGGTCGAAGACCAGACCCGGCTCGATCGCACCGGAGAGCACGTCCGGCAGCAGCTCGGGGATGTACGCGCGGGCCGGGGCCACGCCACCGTTGAGCGAAACGTTTCGGCCGAACATCTGACCGATGTCGACGCCCGCGCTGCCGCCGTGCGGCACGCCCACGTAGCCGACCGCGCCGCCGTCCCGGGTGATCGAGACCGCCGTCCGCATCGACTCCTCGGTGCCGACCGCCTCCAGCACCGCGTGCGCGCCCAGGCCGCCGGTCAGCTCCTTGACGGCCTCGATCGCCGCGTCACCGCGCTCGGCCACCACGTCCGTCGCCCCGAAGCGCCGGGCCAGCTCCGTCCGGGCGGTGTGCCGGCCCAGGGCGATGATCCGGCCCGCGCCCAGCCGGTTCGCCGCGAGCACGCCGCACAGGCCCACCGCGCCGTCGCCGACCACCGCGACCGTCGCGCCCGGGCGCACCCCCGCCGAGACCGCCGCGTGGTGCCCGGTCGCCATCACGTCGGACAGCGCCAGCAGGCCCGGCAGCAGCTTCTCGTCGCCCACCGCCTCCTTCGGCAGCTTCACCAGCGTCCCGTCCGCGAACGGCACCCGCACCGCCTCGCCCTGGCCGCCGTCCGAACCCACCGACCCCCAGAACCCGCCGTGCGGGCAGGACGTCTGGAGGCCTTCGAGACAGAACTCACAGACCCCGTCCGACCAGACGAAGGGCGCGACCACGAAGTCACCCTTGGCGAAGCCCCGGACCTCGGCGCCGACCTCCTCGACCACGCCCAGGAACTCGTGCCCGATCCGCTGCCCGGGCACCCGCTGGGCCACCCCGCGGTAGGCCCACAGGTCGCTGCCGCAGATACAGGCGTTGACCACCCGGAGCACGACGTCCGTCGGCTGCTGGATCACCGGGTCCGGTACCTCTTCGATCCGGATGTCGTTCGGTCCGTGGATCACCGTGGCGCGCATGCGTTCTTCCTCACACAGAACCGGCCCACCGGCCGGAAACGATCTCGACCAGGTGTACGACACCCATGCGGACCACTCTATTCCGGCTACCCCGTCGGAACATTTCGACCGGCCCCGGCCGACTCGCCCCTTATCCTGTTGGACCATGCAACCGATCCAGCCCGAGACGTACGGCGCGCCGCGGACCGCCCCGGTCCCCGCCCAGCGTTCCGCCGCCCCCGCCGAGGGTTTCGCGGTCGTCGACGTCGAGACCACCGGTCTCGGCCGCTCCGACCGCGTCATCTCGGCCGGTGTCTACCAGCTGGACGGCGACGGCGAGGTGACCGACCACTGGTACACCCTCGTCAACCCCGAACGGGACCCGGGCCCGGTCTGGATCCACGGCCTCACCGCCGAGCTGCTCTCCGGCGCGCCGACCTTCCCCGAGATCGCCGAGGAGTTCGCCACCCGCCTGGCGAACCGCGTCCTGGTCGCGCACAACGCGCTGTTCGACTGGAACATGATCTCCCGCGAGTTCTCCCGGGCCGGCCGCAGCGCCCCGGTCGAGCAGCGGCTGTGCACCATGGTCCTCTCCCGCGACCTGCGCCTCCCGCTGCCCAACGGCAAGCTCTCCTCCCTCGCCGCCCACTTCGGCGTCCAGCAGCGCCAGGCCCACAACGCCCTGGACGACGCCCGGGTGCTCGCCGAGGCCTTCCGCCCCAGCCTCCGCCTGGCCCGCACCCACGGCATCCCGCTGCCCTTCCAGACCTGCGTCGCGGTCACCGACCTCGGCGAGGACGAGCCCGCCGCCCCCGGCCGTGGCAACTGGACCGGCGCCCAGTACCGCCAGGCCAAGAAGCGCCCGGCCTGCCCGTACCCCAACCCGGGGCGCTGGGAGGACGGCAAGCCGCTGGTCCAGGGCATGCGGGTGGCCTTCACCGGGGACACCGCCACCGACCGCGAGGTGCTGGAGGACCGCGCCGTCGAGGCCGGCCTGCACATCGCCACCTCCGTCAGCCGGCTCACCAGCCTGCTGGTCACCAACGAGCCGACCAGCTGGAGCGGCAAGGCCCGCAAGGCCCGCGACGTCGGCACCCCGATCGTCACCGAGGACGCCTTCCTCCAGCTGCTGCGCGAGGTCGCCCCGCACCCCGGTGCGTGAGCCCGTTGTGAGGTCGGCGTACCGTTCCCATGTGTACCGTTTTCTGCTGACCCGCCAGTGGCTGATCACCATGCTGATCGCGCTGCTGCTGATCCCCGCGACGATCAAGCTGGGCTTCTGGCAGCTGCACCGCCACGAGGCGCGGGTGGCCCGGAACGAGCTGATCGGCAAGGCCCTCACGGCCTCGCCGGTGCCCTTCGACAGCCTCTCCGCCGCCCCCGGCACCGCCGTACCCTCCGCCCTCACCTGGCGCGCCGTGACGGCCACCGGGCAGTACGACCCGGCACACGAGTTCGTCGTCCGCAAGCGGACCGACGCCAACGGCACCCTCGGCTACTTCGTCCTCACCCCGCTCAAGCTCTCCGACGGCAAGGGCACCGTCCTGATCAACCGCGGCTGGGTCCCCTCCGGCGACGGCGCCACCCAGTACCCGCCCGTCCCGGCCGCCCCGACCGGCGAGGTCACCCTCACCGGCCGGATGCGCGCCGACGAGACCACCGGCAGCAGCGGCGGCTGGGTCAAGGACCGGGCCGGCCTCCCCGACCGCCAGTTCAACCTGATCAACACCGAACAGCAGTCCAAGGAGACCGGCAGCCCCCTCCTCGGCGGCTACCTGGAACTCACCGCCACCACCCCGTCCCCGGCCGACCAGCCGCAGCTGATCCCCGAGCCCAACCACTCCGACATCGGCCCGCACATGGCCTACGCCATCCAGTGGTGGCTGTTCACCGCGATGATCCCGGTCGGTCTCTGGGTCCTCGTCCGCCGCGAGGCCAAGGACCGCGCCAAGCAGGCCGCCGAACCCGAGGTCCCCCTCGACGCCCTCCCGGCTTAGAGCGCGTCCTCCAACTCCCGCAACAACCGCGCCTTCGCCCGCGCCCCCACCACCGACCGCACCGGCTGCCCGTCGCGGAACAGCATCAACGTCGGCATCGACAGCACCCCGTACGCCGCCTGGGTCCGGGGGTTGCGGTCCACGTCGACGCTCACCACCCGGAACCGGTGCGCCTCCTCCCGCGCGACGTCCGCCAGCACCGGCGCCATCATCCGGCACGGCGGGCACCAGTCCGCCGTGAAGTCGACCAGCACCGGCCCCTCCGCCGCCAGCACCTCCACGGCGAACGTCTCGTCCGTCACCGCCGGCACACCCGCGATCTCCACCATCGTCTACTCCCTCTGCTCCCTGGCCAGTTCACACTCGGGCGGCTGCTCGGAGGCCGCGAGCTCGTCTCGCGCCCGCACCGCCCGCTCGAACTGCCCGGCCACCTGCACCCGGACGTCCCGCAAGCGCGCGATGCACTCGTCCAACTCGGCCAACTTCCGCCGGTAGACCTCCAACGAGGCCGGACACGAATCCCCCTCCGGGTGCCCCGCCCGCAGACACTCCACGAACGGCCGGGTCTCCTCCAACCCGAACCCGAAGTCCTGCAGCATCCGGATCTCCCGCAGCAGCCGCACGTCCTCCTCCCCGTACGCCCGGTACCCGTTCCCAGCCCGCCGGGCCGGCAACAGCCCCAACTGCTCGTAGTACCGCAACGCCCGCGTCGTCGTCCCCGCCCGCTCCGCCAACTCCCCGATCCGCATACCGCCCCACTCCTCCCGAACAACCACCACCGACGCTAAACCTTCCCCCCAACGTCAACGCCAGCCCCAACCCCGCACAGCGGCCCCTACGGCGGCAAAATGTCCCCCATGGACCTAGGACTCAAGAACAAGGCCTACATCGTCACCGGCGCCACCCGAGGCCTCGGCCTCGCCGCCGCCCGCGAACTCGCCGCCGACGGTGCCCACGTACTGATCAGCGGCCGCACCCCGCAGGCCGTCGACGCCGCCGTCGCCGAGCTCGACACGCTCGGCTCCGCCCACGGCCTGGTCGCCGACAACGCCGCCCCCGACACCGCCGACCGCCTGATCGCCGAGGCCAACTCCCGTTTCGGCCGCTTCGACGGCATCCTGATCAGCGTCGGCGGCCCGCAGGCCGGCCCGGTCGAGACGACCCCCGAGTCCGCCTGGCGCGACGCCTTCGAGTCCGTCTTCCTCGGCGCCCTCCGCCTCGCCCGCACCGCGGCCGCCGCCCTCCCCTCCGGCGGGGTGATCGGCTTCGTGCTCTCCAGCTCGGTCCGCCAGCCGATCCCCGGCCTCGGCATCTCCAACGGTCTGCGCCCCGGTCTGGCGATGGCCGCGAAGAGCCTCGCCGACGAGCTCGGCCCGCGCGGCATCCGGGTGCTCGGCCTGCTCCCGGCCCGGATCGACACGGACCGGGTCCGCGAGCTGGACGCCCTCGCCCCCGACCCGGAGGCCGCCCGCGCCCAGCACAGCGCCAACATCCCGCTGGGCCGCTACGGCACCCCGGAGGAGTTCGGCAAGGTCGCCGCCTTCCTGCTCTCCCCCGCCGCCTCCTACCTGACCGGCCTGATGGTCCCGGTCGACGGCGGCGCCCTCCGCTCCCTCTAGCCCCCGCCCCTCCGCTCCCACTCCCTCGCCCCCTCGACCCCCGCACTACTCCAGCTGACGACGCTCCCGCCGCCGCCCGACCCCGCGCCGCCCAGACCCACGCCGCCCGGACCGCCGCTCCCCGGCGGGAGCCTCCTGCAACACCCGGATCCGCAGGTCGGCCGGCAGCTCCGCCAGCCCCAGACTCCGTACCGCGTCCGTCCGCGGCCCGTCCTCGAAGTGCTCCACCAGCCCGACCGGGTCCCCGCCCGGGGTCAGCCGTACGGCGCCCCGCAGCCGCGGGTGCCCGGGGGCCCGCACCAGCCGGACCCCGGCCCGCTGCACCTCCGGCAGCACCGCCGTACCGTGCTCCAGCGCCTCCTCCAGCGCCCGCGAGTTCACCCGCATCCGCAGCCCCCGCGCCCCTGGCGTCGGCACCGTGATGTGGGCGAGTCCGGTCCGCCGCAGCTGCGCCACCAGCCACCAGGCCGTCCCGAGCACCAGCAGCGACAGCCCCCCGATCACCGTCGGCCACCACCACGAGGAGCCGACCCACCGCACCCGGGAGCGTGCGCTGACCACCGGCTGGTCCGGCGAGGTCAACGGCCACCAGCTCGGCGGATCGACCCCCAGCCGCCGGTACAGGTCGAGCCCGCCCGCCAGCACCAGCACCCCGACTCCCACCAGCACCGCCCCCACCACCGCCAGCAGCACCCGGTTGACGACCGTCCGCTTCACCGCGCCGCCTCCCCGGTCCGCTCCCCCACCCCGTCCGCCGACTCCCCGGCCACGCCCCCACCCGCCGGCCCCCGCCAGGACCGCACGTCCAGCCGCAACGGCCGCGCCAACCCCACCCGCGCCAGCTCCTCCCGCAACTGCCGCTGCACCCCCGCCGGGTCCACCGGCCCGCTCACCGACACCCGCACCCGCCGCCGCCCGACCTTGACCCTCAGGTGCTCGATGCCAGCCAGCCCGGCGGCCCGGTCCGCCAGCAGGTGCCCGACCCCGGCCCGGTCGATCGCCGCCCCCGTCCCGCCGTACGGCCGCAGCACCAGCCAGCGCCGCAGCCCGGGTGCGAACGCCAGCCACAGAAGCCCCAGCCCGACCAGGGCCGCCGCACCGGCGCCGACCAGCACCCACAGGTCGTCCAGGTGCCGGGTGGCCAGCTCGTCCGCGATCTGCGCCCGCCACCGCCGGGCCGGCTGCCCGGCCCGGACCGCGACCGCGTCGTACAGCAGCGCTCCCGCCACCACCAGCACCAGCGTGGCGACCGGCGCCGCGACGGCCGCCCGCCCCGACCGCAACCGGGGCACCTTCCCCACCGCCTCCGAACCCGACCCCTCCGAACCCGACCCCTCCGAACCCGACCCCTCCGGCCCCGACGCCGCCACCGCGTCCCCCTTCACCACGCTCCCCCGGCGACCAACTTCTCGACCACCACGACCACTTCGGACACCTTCGTCCCCGTCAGCCCGTTCACCTGCGCCGCCACCCGGTCCCGCACCCGCCGGGCGAGTCCGGCCAGGTCCGCCGGGAAGGGCAGCTCGACCGCCACCCGGACGGTCACCGTGCTGCCCGGCCGCGCCACCGAGACCTTCGGCGGCTCCCCCTTCACCGACCGCCCGCCCCAGGCCTCGGCGACCACCTCCCGCGCCGCCTGCCCGGCGATCCGTTCGTACACCCGGTCGGCGACCCGCAACCGCCCCCGGCGCACCGCACCGGAGGCGGGACCGGGGACGGGACCAGGGACGGGGCTAGGGCCGGGACCAGGCGCCGGTACGGCGGCCCCCATCAGCGCCGCCGGTCGCGACCGCGGAGCAGGTCCCCGAGGTCGCCGAGCTCGATGTCGCCCTCCAGCAGCCGCCCGGCCACGAAGCCGACCAGCCCGAGCGCCGCCACCAGCAGGAACGCCGCGAACCCGCCGAAGTACCCGGCGAAGCCGAGGGCCATGCCCACCACCAGGCCGACGATGGCCAGGTTCATCCGCTACTCCCTCGTCCTCCACCGAACGCCGACACCAACACCCCGGGCGGTCCCGCGGCCGGGCGCTACTTGAGCTTGGGCCGCTGCCCCGACGACGCCACCGGCTCCTCTTCCTCCTCGAACTCCGGTTCGTCCGGGAGGTGGACGTCGTTGACCGCGATGTTGACCTCGACGACCTCCAGGCCGGTCATCCGCTCCACCGCGTCGATGATGTTCTCCCGCACCTGGCGGGCGAGTTCGGGGATCACCACGCCGTACTCGACCACCAGGGCGATGTCGATCGCGGTCTGCTTCTCGCCGACCTCGGCCTTGATCCCGCGCCCGATGCTCGACCTGCCGCCGGGGACCCGGTCCCGCATCGCGCCGAAGGTGCGGGCCAGTCCGGAGCCCAGCGCGTGGATGCCGGAGACCTCCCGGGCGGCCATCCCGGCGATCTTCTCCACCACACCGACCGCCAGCGCCGTGCGGCCGCGCTCGGCGGACGGCCGACCGCCGTCCCCGCCCGCGCCGGGCGCGGGCCGGGCACCGGCGGGCGGGCCGGGGGTGGGCCCGCCACCGGGGTTCTTGTGCAGGGTCGCGGGCGTCGGAGTGTCAGGCATGGGGCGCATCTCCCTCGTAGCGGCTCCAGCTATATCGCAAACCTCCCCAACTCTGGCATTCCGCCACGACCCCCGCCCGCCGAGCACGCCCCGGAACGCCGCAGGCCCGGCCCCGGGGTGCTCCCCCGGGGCCGGGCCTGCGCGCAATGGCGGGTGGGTCAGTCGCCGATCCCGGCGAGTTCCCGCAGCCGGCGGGCCTGGGCCGCCCGTTCGGCCGAACGCTGCTCCTCGTACGACCGTCCGGAGGCCCCCTGGAGCAGGGCCTTGGTCTCGGTCACGGCCCCGCGCGGGGCGGCCAGCAGGGCGGCGGCGAGGTCCCGGGCGGCGGCGTCGAGTTCGGCGCCGGGCACCGACAGGTTGGCCAGCCCGGTCGCGGCGGCCTCCTCGGCGCCGACCCAGCGGCCGGTCGCGCAGATCTCCAGCGCCCGGGCGTAGCCGACGAGGTCGACCAGCGGCTTGGTGCCGGCCAGGTCGGGGACGAGCCCGAGCGAGGTCTCCTTCATGGCGAACTGCACGTCGTCGGCGACCACCCGCAGGTCACAGCCGAGCGCGAGCTGGAAGCCGGCCCCGACGGCGTGGCCCTGGACGACGGCGATGGAGACCAGGTCGGCGCGGCGCCACCAGGTGAAGGCCTCCTGGTAGGCGGCGATGGCGTCGTCCAGCTCCTGGTCGGCGGAGCCGGCCAGCTGCAGGAAGGTGGGCTCGCCGGGGATGCCCTCGGGGGTGAACATCGCCCGGTCCAGTCCGGCGGAGAAGGAGACGCCCTCGGCGCGCAGCAGCACCACCCGCACGCTGCCGGGCAGTTCGCGACCGGCCTGGGCGAGGGCGCGCCAGAGTGCGGGCGACTGGGCGTTGCGCCGCTTGGGCTGACAGAGGGTGACAACGGCGAGCTCGCCGTCGGTCTCCAGCCGGACGCCGTCCCGCTCCCAGCTCGGGGCCTGCGGGTCAGTGGCGGGGGCGGTCATGCGGGAACCTCCGGTGGCTGGGGACGTGGCTACCGGAGAGTAACAAACCTGGGCGCGGACGGGCAGGCCCCCGGCCCGCAGAGATCGGAACGGCCCCCGGCGCCCGGGGGCGGACATGACGATCGGCGGCCGGTCCACTCGACCCGAGGGCGGACGCCCGGCCGTGGTCGGCCGTCGTCTCCTCGGCGGGCGTCAGGCCGCCGCGCCATCCAGCTCAGAGCTGATTGACCGTCAGGAACCGGCCCCGGCAGTCGCCTTGTTCTTGCCCCGCGTGGCACCGCCGCGGCCCCGGAGGATCACTCCGGACTCGCTCAGCATCCGGTGCACGAAGCCGTACGAACGACCGGTCTCCTCCGCGAGAGCGCGAATGCTCGCCCCGGAGTCGTACTTCTTCTTGAGATCGGCCGCGAGCTTCTCACGCGCGGCACCGGTCACCCGGCTGCCCTTTTTCAGAGTCTCGGCCACCCGTGCCTCCTCGTAGCGTTGCTCGGTCAGATTCCCATGATCACCCATCCACCGCGTCCTGGCCACCCATTCGACAAGGTCGATGTCGCAAATGCGTGGTCCTGCGGTGGTGATCCGAGCGCACCAGGGCGCTCACGCAGAGTGCACGCCCCCGGGCGGCTGCCGCCGAATGCCGAGAAATAGCTGATCAGCAGCGTCGGCCCGACCACGTTCGAGTGGCGGGCCGACGGGAAGTGCTTAAACGGAATCCGGGTCTTCTTCATTCCCGGACACGCCGAAAGGACTAGATATTCTGGGCCGAAAAGCGGATCCGGCGTCTACTTCCGGTCAGGCCAGCGAGACCAGATCGGCGTACGACGGGTTCCACAGGTCCTCGACCCCGTCGGGCAGCAGGATGATCCGCTCCGGGTCGAGCGCCTCGACCGCGCCCTCGTCGTGGGTGACCAGCACGACCGCGCCGGAGAACTCGCGCAGCGCGCCCAGGATCTCCTCGCGGCTGGCCGGGTCGAGGTTGTTGGTGGGCTCGTCCAGCAGCAGCACGTTGGCCGAGGAGACCACCAGGGTGGCCAGGGCCAGACGGGTCTTCTCACCGCCGGAGAGCACCCCGGCCGGCTTGTCCACGTCGTCGCCGGAGAACAGGAAGGAGCCGAGGATCTTGCGGATCTGCACCAGGTCGGTGTCCGGCGCGGCCGAGCGCATGTTCTCCAGCACGCTGCGCTCGGGGTCGAGCGTCTCGTGCTCCTGGGCGTAGTAGCCGATCTTGAGGCCGTGGCCGGGGATCACCTCGCCGGTGTCCGGCTGCTCCACCCCGGCCAGCATCCGCAGCAGGGTGGTCTTGCCCGCGCCGTTGAAGCCCAGCACGACGACCCGGGAGCCCCGGTCGATCGCCAGGTCGACGTCGGTGAAGATCTCCAGCGAGCCGTAGGACTTGGACAGGCCGCTGGCGGTCAGCGGGGTCTTGCCGCAGGGCGCCGGGTCCGGGAAGCGCAGCTTGGCGACCTTGTCGCTCACCCGGACCTGGTCCAGGCCGGCGAGCAGCTTGTCGGCGCGGCGGGCCATGTTCTGCGCGGCCACCGTCTTGGTCGCCTTGGCGCGCATCTTGTCGGCCTGGGCGTTCAGGGTCGCGGCCTTCTTCTCCGCGTTGGCCCGCTCGCGCTTGCGGCGCTTCTCGTCGTCCTCGCGCTGCTGCTGGTACTGCCGCCAGCCCATGTTGTAGACGTCGATGGCGGAGCGGTTGGCGTCCAGGTAGAAGACCTTGTTGACGACCGTCTCGACCAGGTCGACGTCGTGCGAGATGACGATGAAGCCGCCCTTGTACGTCTTGAGGAAGTCCCGCAGCCAGACGATCGAGTCCGCGTCCAGGTGGTTGGTGGGCTCGTCGAGCAGCAGCACGTCGGAGTCCGAGAAGAGGATCCGGGCGAGCTCGACGCGGCGGCGCTGACCACCGGAGAGGGTGTGCAGCGGCTGGGCCAGGATGCGGTCCGGCAGGCCCAGCGCCGCGGCGATGGTGGCGGCCTCGGCCTCGGCGGCGTACCCGCCCTTGGTGAGGAACTCGGTCTCCAGGCGCGCGTACTTCTTCATCGCGTTGTCCCGGGTGGCGCCCTGGCCGTTGGCCATCCGGTCCTCGTTCTCGCGCATCTTCTTCAGCACGGTGTCGAGGCCGCGGGCGGAGAGGATGCGGTCCTTGGCGAGGACGTCCAGGTCGCCGGTGCGCGGGTCCTGCGGGAGGTAGCCGACCTCGCCCGAGCGGGTGACGGTACCGGCGGCGGGCAGGCCCTCACCGGCCAGCACCTTGGTGAGCGTGGTCTTGCCGGCGCCGTTGCGCCCGACCAGGCCGATCCGGTCGCCGGCGGCGACCTTGAAGTTCGCGGACTCGATCAGGATCCGGGCACCGGCGCGCAGCTCTAGGGCGTTGGCGGAAATCATGGCTGGGACTGCTCCTGGGACGTGGGCGGGCGGCCGGGTGCGGACCCGGGCGGCGGGAAGGGGGCTTCATCGGCGGTCGGCGCGCCGGGACCGGGCGCCACCACCCGCTATTGCCCGGAGAAGATAGCCATGACGGCCAGTCTACCGGGCCGCGCGAAACGCCCCGGGGGCGTACCGCCCCGGGGTACCCGCCGGCCCGCCCGCGGCTACTGCTGCGGCGTGGCCGCCGGGTCCGCCGGGGTGCTCGGGGCGGGGGCGGCCGGGCTCGCCGAGGGATCGGCGCAGCCGCCCTGGGGGCGGACCGCGGCGAACGGGGCGTCCGGGTTGGCGCAGCCGGTCTCGGGGGCGGCCGCCTTGGTGTCGAAGACCTTGGGCGGCACGATCGGGCCGTCGGTGATCTCCACCCGGCCGGCGTCCAGCGCCTTCACCGTCGCGGCCGGGCCGGTGATCATCGACCAGCCGTTGCTGTCCAGCCGGTAGCCGGTGATGCCGCCGGAGACGGCCACCCCGCTGCTGTTGGTGCAGGTCCGCGGGATGAGCACGGCGTAGTCGGTGTGCACGGTGCGCAGCGGGTCGTAGAGGCAGCCGTTGGAGGGCCGGTCGTTGTAGCGCAGGTCGCCGTCGGCGTCGCGCAGGCCCATGGTCAGGGTCGGCGTCACCACGGCCAGCCAGGGCGAGCCGTCCCGCTGCACGGTGTGCAGCGCGGCCGCGGCCCGCTGCTTGGCGGTGTCCTTGCGCTGGGCGTCGGTGCGCTTGTCGGCGCCCGGCTCGCCGTCGGCGCGCAGGTAGTCGGCCAGGCCGGGTACGGCGCGGTGCCAGCGCACCTCGTGGTCGCCCGGGCGGACGGAGGTGACCAGGCCGTCGTCCCAGACCACGATCGCGTTGTCCCCGGCCATCGCCAGGTAGAGCGCCTCGGCGCCCTCGCGGCGGTACGTCCAGGCCCGCTCGCCGGTCTGCTTGTGGTACGCCTCCAGGCCGGGGCCGACCACCCGCAGGTCCAGGTCGGCCGAGCTGACCGACTGCGAGTTGACCGGGGTCGCCTCCGCGTCCCCCGGCCCCGCCACCCGGTCGCCGAACGGCACCGGCTTGTTCGCGTGCGCCGCAGCACCGGCCGCAAGGACCAGCATCACCGCCAGGGCAGGCAGGATCGAGCGGGGGGTGAGGACACGCGGCGGCTTCCAGGACACGGCCGGAGCGTACCTTTCGGCGGGTGCGCCAGTCAGCCTGGAATCGCCGCCCGGGCCCACCGGCGACCGCACGGCGGACCGTGCGCGCCCGCCCGGTGCGCCCGCCCGCCCACCTGCGCCGTCGGCTCCCCGGCCGGTCGGCGGGGCCCCGCGCGGCGGGCCCCGCGGACCCCGCCGGACCGTTACAGAGCTGATACACGGGGCCGGGCCGGACGGGTGTTGCGGCAGACGGCGTTCGAATATCGCCCACTTTAGGGTGACATTCGGCTTTTCCGTCCTCCGCCGGGCCTACTGTCGGCGAGCGTGGCGCGACGGTCCGTCGGTGTCGTCTCCCGCCCGCCCCGCTCCCGCGACGTCCGGAGGAGAGACCATGCGCATGGGCCGCCTGACGCTGGCCGCCGCCGCTCTGCTGCTGATGGCCACGGCCAGTGTCCCGGCCGGGACACCGCTCAGCCGGACCGAACGGCACAGCCTCTCCTCGGACGCCTTCGAGCCGCGCGGCGCGGCCCCCCGCCCGCCGGTCCAGCGGCCCCGGCACGAGCCGCCGTTCGGCGCCTTCGTCGGCTCCTGGGACGACTACATCCCGCAGATCGGCAAGTACGCCCAGTGGCTGGGCAACGCGAACATGCAGGTCGGCCACACCTACCTGGCGGGCAACAGCTGGGCGGACATCGAGGGCGAGCCGGTGGTGCTCGGCCTGTGGTCGCAGTGGCGGCTGGCCGACCCGTCCCGGCTGCTGGTGCTCGGCGTGCCGATGCTGGTGCCCAACGAGGCGAACGTGCCGGACGGCGAGGTCGCCAGGCTGCTGGGCCAGGGCGCCCGCGGGGACTTCGACAGCCACTTCCTGCGGCTCGCCCGCCGGCTGGTGGCGCTCGGCGGCGCGGACACCGTGCTCACCCTCGGCTGGGAGATGAACGGCGTCACCTACACCCACCGCTGCAAGCCCGACCCGGCCGCCTGGAAGGCCTACTGGCGCCGGATCGTCGGGGTGATGCGCTCGGTGCCCGGGCAGCGCTTCCGCTTCGACTTCACCCCCAACCGGGGCCTGGACGCCATCCCGTGGACCAAGTGCTACCCCGGCGACGACGTGGTCGACATCGTCGGCACGGACAGCTACGACCAGCCGGCCGGGAGCACCTTCGACGACTACGTGCGCGAGCCGTACGGCCTCCAGGACCAGGTGGAGTTCGCGGCCAAGCACGGCAAGCCGGTCTCGTACCCGGAGTGGGGGCTGTTCCGCAACGGCGACAACCCCGAGTTCGTCCGGCGGATGGTCGACTGGATGCGCACCCACGACACCGCCTACCAGACCGTCACCGACTACTGCCCGCACGGCTTCTTCCAGTGCCGCAGCAATCCGCGCTCGACGGCGGCGTTCAAGCAGCTGATGGCGGGTTCGCAAGGGGCGCCGCCGGTCGTGCCGACGGCGCCCCCCGCTCCGATCGTGCCGGTCGTCCCGAGGCCGCCCGGCGCGCCCACCCCGTCGGGGACCGCCACGCCGGACGCCACCGCACCGGCCACCGCGCCCGCCGCCACGGCGAGCCCGTCGGCCGGGGCCTCGCCGAGCCCGTCCCCGGCCCGGACGCCGTCCCGGCGCTGAGCGGCGGTCAGGCCCGGCGGCGGGCCAGCAGCGCCTCCTTGAGCCGGGGGAAGCGGGTGCGCAGCTGGTGCGCCGCCGCCTGCCGGGCCAGCACCGCAGCGGACCGGGCGACGGCCGCCGGGGCCGCTCCGGCCGGGCCCAGCAGCAGCCGCCGGTTGGGCATCCGGTCCGGCCGCCAGCGCTGCTTGTACGGTTCCTGGCCGCGCAGCAGGCCGAGCACCGGGATGCCCGCGCCGACCGTCTCGTCCAGGGCCGCGCTGAACAGCAGCCCGGCGATGTCCAGCCGCTCGCGCAACGCCGGGTGGGCGCCGTACATGTACAGCCCGCCGAAGGACGGGCAGAGCAGCAGCAGGTTGACCGCGACCAGCTCGCCGTCCAGGTGGAACTGGTGGACGGCCGCCCGGCCGGTGGCGACCAGGCCGGTGGTGGACTCGGTCAGGTGCCGGGCGAAGCGCTCGGTGCGGTGCTCGGCGGTGACGCCGCGCTGCTGCCACTGGAGGAAGTGCAGCCGCAGCAGCCCCTCCAGCGCGGCCGGGACCTCCTCGACCGGCGTGGACCGGACCTGCACCCCGGCCTCGGCGATCTTGCGCAGCTTCACCCGGCTGCGCTGGGCCGTCTTGCCGGGCACCCGCTTGAGCAGCCGCTCCATCGGGACGGCCGGCAGGTACTGGCAGAGCGAGTCCTGGTGGCTGCGGCGGGTGCCGCGCCAGTGCTCGTAGACCCGCTGCACCGCGGCCTCGGGGTGCACCTCGCGCAGCTCCAGCCAGTGCCAGGGGCGGGTGAGCGGAAGGGCGGCGGCGAACTCGGCGGCGGCCCGGTCGGCGCAGTCGTCGTCCAGCAGGACGTCGCCGTAGTCGACCAGCCCGGCGCCGAGGCCGGTGAGGCCGCCGAACGGGCCGCCGCGGCGCAGGAAGGCACCGGCGCCGACCAGTCGGCCGTCCCGCCGGACCAGCACCACCAGCAGCGCGCCGGGGCGGCCGTAGTGGCGCCACCAGGAGCGCTGCCAGGCGGCGGCCTGGAAGAAGGTGGCGGTGCGGCAGCGGGCCGCCAGGTCGTCCCACTCCTCGGCGACGGTGTCCAGCGCGTCGTCCTCGCGGTGCAGCTCGGTGGTCCAGACGGGCGCGGCGGACTGGGCCGGGAGGCCGGCGGCGCGGGTCTCGGTGCTCATCGTCCGCTCCGGGCCGCGGCCTTCTCCTTGGCCGGACGCTCGGGCGCGGCGGCGGGCTCGGGCTCGGGCTTCGCCCCGTCCTTCGTACCGGCCTTCGGCTCGCCCGCCGGCTCCGGCGTCGGCCCGGTCCTCGGGCGGGCCTTGCCGGCCGGCTCCTCGGCCCGCGGGCGGGGCGCGGCGGGGGCCGGGTCCGGGGCGGGGGCCGGGGCGGGGGCCTCGGGAGTCCCGGTCGGCTCGGCGGTCCCGGTCGGCGCGGGAGCCGTCGGGGCCTCCGCGGCCCCGGGGCCGTCCGGGCCGCCGCGCCGGCGGGTCATCAGCACCAGCGACCCGAGCAGCAGCCCGGCCGCGGCGCCGACCGCGACGTCCAGCTTGCCGGAGGGCGTGGTCGGCTTGTCCGGCTCGGCGGCCGGGGCCAGCGTGACCAGCCGGACGTTGGTGTCCCTGCTGCTGGTGTTGGCGAAGGCGACCAGCGAGCGGGCCACCGCGTCGGCGGTCCGGGCGGCCTCCTGGGCCTTCCTCCCGGTGCCGGTGATCTCGATCATCGGGGCGTCCGGGGAGGTCGTCCCGGAGACCAGGGACTCCAGCTCGGACCGGGTGTGGCCGGTCTCGGCGGCCGCGACCGTGAGCACCTGCGGCTGGCCCGCGAGCCGGCCGTACGCCTGGGCGAAGTTGGTGGCGGTCGACGCCTCCCCCGGGTTCTGCGGCACCACGAGGACGTAGGCGCTGGCGGCGTACGAGGGGGGCGAGACGACGGCGTACCCGGCGCCGGCCGCGGCGCCGAGCGGCACCGCGAGCGCCACCGGCCACCAGCGGCGGACCAGGTGGCGGGCGCTTCGGCGCGGTGTGGTCATGGGTGTGGCTCCTTGGGTCTGGTACGGCGGTCCGGCGGCGGGCGGCTCAGGCGCGGGCCAGCCGGTCGTAGAGGGCGCCCAGGTCGGCGGCGACCCGGGCGATGTCGTAGTGGCCGACGGCCGGGGGGTGCGGCAGCGGGTCGGCGATGTGGCCGCTCAGCTGCCGCAGGTCGCGCAGGGCGGCGGCGTACGCGGCGGGCTCGGAGGGGATCCGGCGGGCCTGCGGGGCGGCGCTGGGCGGCAGTTCGTCCAGCGCCGGGCAGGCGCTGTGCCGCACCGGGAGCCCGGCCGCGAGGCCCTCCAGTACGCCCAGGCCGAAGGTCTCCGCGGTGGAGGGGGCCGCCAGCACGTCCATCGCGGCCAGCAGGTCGGGCACGTCGTCCCGCTCGCCGGTGAGCACCAGCCGCTCCCGGACGCCGAGTTCGGCCGCCCGGCGCTCCAGCCCGGCCCGCTCGGGGCCCTCGCCGACCAGCAGCAGCCTGGTCCCCGGGTCGAGTTCGGCGAGCGCCGCCAGCAGCACCTCGAAGCGCTTGCCCGGCACCAGCCGGCCGACCCCGCCGACCACCCAACCGCCCTCCGGCAGGCCGAGTTCGGCCCGGATCCGGCGGCGAGCGGCGGCCCGCTCGGCGGGCGGCCGGCGGTAGCCGGCGGTGTCGATGCCGTTGGGGATCAGCTCGATCCGGGCCGGCGGGACGCCCCAGGAGCGCAGGGTCTGGGCGACCTGCCGGGACACCGCCACGGTGGTGCTGCCGAGCCGTTCGGCGGCCAGGTAGAGGCCCTTGACGCCCCGGGTGACCGGGCGGCCCTCGATCACCCCAGCGTGCAGCGAGTGCTCGGTGGACACCACCGCCCGCACCCCGGCGAGCCGCGCGGCCAGCCGGCCGTACAGCTGGGCGCGGTAGAGGTGGGTGTGCACCAGGTCGTAGCGGCCGGCCCGGACCACCCGCACCAGCCGGGGCAGCGCCCCGAGGTCCCGGTTGCCGCGCATGCCGAGGTGGTGGACGGTCACGCCGTCGGCGCGCAGCGCGTCCGCGACCGTGCCCGGGTTGGTCAGCGCGAGCACCTCGCAGCGCTGGTGCGGCGGCAGGTGCCGCAGCAGCAGGTGCAGTTGGCGCTCGGCACCGCCGGAGGCGAGCCCGGTGACGATGTGCAGCACCTTCACGGCCGACGCTCCCGCCGCCCGCGCTTGAGCGAGGTGACGGCGTCGCGCAGCCGGTGCCGGGCCTTCTTGGCGCGCAGCCGCCAGGCGCCGTCCCGGTCGCCGACGTAGCAGCGGGGCAGCGCGAAGCGGCCGGTGAGCGGGGAGTGGGCGATCGCGCAGGCGTAGTCGTAGCCGGCCTCGCGCACCGCCTCGGCGGCGGGCCGGTCGACGGCACCGTACGGGTAGCAGAAGCCGGTGACCGGACCGCCGACGACCTCCTCCAGCAGGCGCCGGCTCTCCCGGGTCTGCACCCCGAGGACCTCGGCGGGTAGCCCGGGCAGCGCCTGGTGGCCGAGGCCGTGCGAGCCGATCTCCCAGCCAGCGGAGGCGAGTTCGGTGACCTCCTGGACGGTGAGCAGCTTCTTGCGCGGACCCTCGGTGTCCCAGCCGTTGTCCTGGCCGAGCAGGTCGGCGACCACGTACGCGGTGGCGGTGAAGCCGTACGCCTGGAGGATCGGGACGGCGTACCGGGCGAAGTCCGCGTAGCCGTCGTCGAAGGTCAGGCCGACCAGCTTGTCGTCCTGCCCCTGGGCGCGGGCCCGCATCAGCTCGCGGACCGAGACGCCGCGCCGGCCGCGCCGGTGCAGCCAGGCGATCTGCTCGGCGAACCGCTCGGGGCTGACGGTGAGTTGGTACGGGTCCTCCTCCTCGACCGCCACCGAGTGGTACATCAGGATCCACGGCGAGGAGGAGCCGGGCAGGGCGGGTCCGCCGGCCTGGCGGCGGCTTCTGGGCAGTCGCGCCCGGTCGGGCGGGGCGTCGGTGACGCCCGCCAGGGCCGGACGGACGGATCCCCGCTCATCGTCCATGGGGAGACTTCCCTTCGTCGGGGACGGTCGGCAGGTTCAGGGCCCGCCGGTCGGGCCCGAGCCCCACGGCCCGGGCGGCGGCCAGCACCGGACCGCGCACCTCGCGGGCCCGGAGCCCGGTGCCGAGGGCGGCGAAGGCCAGCACCACGGTCAGGCCACCGGAGAGGGTCGAGAGCAGCGGGTCGGCCGACAGGCTCGCGGCGGCGGCGCCCGCGACGGCGCCCCCGGCGGCGGCCAGCACCAGCCGGCCGTGGTCGCCGAGCACCCGGCGCAGCCGCAGCGGGATGCCGCGCAGCACCAGCCCGCGCAGCAGCAGCGCGGCGGTGGCGGTGATCCCGCTCGCGTTGCCGGCGGCCAGGCCGAGCGCCCCGAACCGGGGCGTGGCGAGCAGGCCGACGGTGACGGTCACCCCGAGGCCGAGCAGCATCGCGGCGACCGGGTACCAGTCCAGCAGCCGGCGCCCGCCGTCCTCGCGGCGCGGGTCGTCGGCCCGGCGGACCACCGGGCGGAGCGAGAAGTACGGGCGGATCATCACGCCGATCAGCGCCTGGGCGGGCAGGCCGAAGCTGTACACCCGGATGACGGCGGCGGTGGCGGCGGTGTCCCCCGGGCCGAAGGCGCCGCGCTCGAACAGCAGCGAGACCGCCGAGGGGGCACAGGCCATCAGGAAGGCGGTGCCGAGCAGCACGACCGCGGCGGCCTGCCCGAGGTCCTTCTCGACCCGGTCGCGGGCCGCGGTGAGGTCCCCCGCCGCGAGTGCCCGGGCGACCAGCGGGAAGGTGACGGTGCAGATCAGGATGCCCGCCGTCATGGCGAGTTGGGAGACCTTGGCGGCGTAGTTGAGGTGCGAGATGGTGCCGGGCGGCAGCGCCGAGCCGAGGTAGCGCTCGACGAAGACCTGGGACTGCCGGGTCAGCGTGAAGGCGGCCACCGGCAGCAGGGCCAGCGGCATCAGCACCAGCGCGTTGCGGCTGCGCCGGGTGCGGCCGGCCGCGGCCGGCCCGGTCCGCAGGTGCCGCAGGAACGGGCCGACCAGCAGGACGGCCATCAGCAGGCTGCCGAGCGCCACGCCGAGGGCGGCGGAGCGGACCCCGAGGACGCCGTGGAAGCCGAACAGCAGGGCCAGGATGCCGAGGTTGTAGGCGACGTAGATGCCCGCGGGGGCGGTGAAGCTGTGGTGGGCGCGCAGCGCGGCGGCCAGGTAGCCGGCCACGCCGAAGGGCAGCACGGTGATCGCGGTGATCCGGGTGCAGGCGACGGCCAGGCCCGGGTCGGGCAGGCCGGGGGCGAGCAGCTCCACCAGCTGGGGGGCGCCGAGGGCGGCGGCCAGGGCGAGCCCGCTGAGGGCCAGCAGCAGCCAGGGCAGGGTGGCGCGGACCAGCTGGCGGACCGGGTCGGGGGCGTCCGGGTCCTCCTCGCGCAGCACCAGGGCGAGGGCGAAGGCGGGCACCATCAGGAAGGACATGGCGTCCTCGATCAGCAGCGGTGCGGCCGTCTCGGGCACGGTCCAGGCGACCAGGAAGGCGTCGGTGCCCTGGCTCGCGCCGAAGTAGCGGGCCAGCAGGAGGTCGCGCAGCAGGCCGAGGCCCGAGCCGGCGGCGCTGAGCACGGCGGTGACGCCGAAGGCCTTGACGAGGAAGCCGCCCCGGGGCGGCCGCTCCGGCCCGGCCGCGGGCGGCTCGGCGGCGGCGGGCGGCCCGGCGGGAGCGCTGCGCGGGGCCGGGAGGGCGGGGGCGAGCGCGGGCTGGTCGGTGGTCACCGGGGCATCGCCCGCTCCTGGACGGCGGCGCGGGCCGCGAGGCCGAGGACGACGGAGGTCAGCACGGTGGTGGTGCCGCCGATGTCGGCGTACAGGAAGTCGACCAGCACCCAGGTGAGCAGCGCGAGCGCGGCGAGCGAGGTCGTGTGGCGGCGCCGCAGGCAGCCGAGCAGCAGGCCGAGGAAGAGCGCTGCGTAGGCGGTGATGCCGATCAGGCCCTGTTCGCTGAGCACCAGGAAGTACATGTTGTGCGGGGAGAGCAGCGGTTCGCGCTGGAAGCCGATGGTGGAGTCGGCGGCGTCGCTGCCGGAGGAGAGCCGCAGCGGGGCGTGGCTGTCGCGCAGCCTGGGGAAGGCCTTCGGCCCGGCGCCGTGGACGGGGTGGTCCTGCCAGATCCGCCCGGCGGTGGCCCACAGGTCGTAGCGGTCGGAGACGGACTGGTCGGGTGCGGCGGAGACGGAGCCGATCGAGCTGAGCCGCTCGGTGACGCCGGAGGCCCCGAGCCCGAGGCCGCCGATCAGGACGACCGCGGCGGCCAGGCCCAGCACGGCGCTGCGCACCAGCAGCCGGGCGTCGGCGCGCAGCAGCAGCACGGTGACGGCGGCGCCGGTGGCGATCCAGCTGCCACGGCTGAACGAGACGGCGAGCGGGAAGGCCAGGAAGGCGGCGGCGGCGAACATCACCCGGCGCAGCCGTACGTCGCCGCCGGGTGCGCGCTCGCCGAGGGCGAGGGCGAGGGCGGCGAGCAGGCCGTAGCTGACCACGGTGGACATCGCCATGATGTCCAGCGCGCCGAAGGTGCCGACGGCCCGGATCGGCTGGCCGGTGTAGGAGGCGCCGGTGCGGGTGAGGTACTGGTTCGCCCCGACCACGCCCTGGATCAGCGCGGCCAGCACGAAGGAGCCGAGGACGAGCCGCTGGTCGGTGCGGTCGCGCAGCGAGCAGAGCACGGCGGCCGGCACCAGGACGAACACCTGGGTGAGCCGGACGAAGCCGGTGAGGCTGGTGGCCGGGTCGATCGAGCCGAGGGTGGCGACGGCGGCGGCGGCCACGATGCCGCCGAACAGCGCGCAGGTGGTGCGGCTGATCGCGGGCAGGCGCCCGCGCAGCAGGTTGAGCGCGGTGAGGGCGACCAGGGCGAGCGAGGCGACGTCGGCGGCGGTGACGTGGACGGCCGCGGTGACGTCCTTCTCCCCCGCGGGCACGCACACCAGCAGGACGGTGGCCGCGGCGAGCAGGCTGGACCGGTCCGCGAGGGCCGGCAGGGCCCGCCGTAAGACGGGCCGGGGAAGGGCCGGGAAGGTCAGGGCCACGCGGGGTCAGCTCCCGTCCGGGTGGAGCATCAGGGCCGCCGTGCGGCACAGGATCTTGACGTCCTGCCAGAGGCTCCAGCTCTCGATGTAGCGGTTGTCGAAGCGGGCCCGCTCCTCGATCGAGGTGTCCCCGCGCAGGCCGTTGACCTGGGCGAGGCCGGTGAGGCCGACCGGGACGCGGTGCCGGTCGCCGTACTCGGGGTAGGCCTGGCTGAACCGCATGACGAAGTAGGGGCGTTCGGGGCGCGGGCCGACCAGGCTCATGTCGCCGCGCAGGATGTTCCAGAGCTGCGGCAGCTCGTCCAGCGAGCTCTTGCGCAGCAGGCGGCCGACGGCGCCCATCCGGTGGTCCTGGGAGATGTTCCAGCGGGTCGCCGACTCGTGCTCGTTGCTGGGGCGCAGGGTGCGGAACTTGAGGACGGTGAAGACCCGGCCGTCCAGGCCGGTGCGCTGCTGGCGGAAGAGCACGCCGGGGCCGGTGTCGAAGCGGACGGCGAGGGCGCACAGGGCCAGGACGGGGGCGAGCAGCAGCAGGCCGAACCCGGCGGCGGTGACGTCCAGGGCGCGCTTGGCGGCCCAGCCGGGGCGGCGCATGGCCGGGCTGCCGAGGCGCAGACAGGGGAAGCCCCAGAGGTGGTCGCCGCCGGCGATCGGGGCGGTGGGCAGCGAGCCGTGCTCGCGCAGCGCGGGCACCAGCCAGACCTGGCAGCCGAGCCGGACGGCGTCGCGCAGGGCGGCGGCGGTCTCGGCCTCGTCGGCCGCGCCGGCGGTGGCGATGACGTGGTGGATCCGGTGCCGGCGGACCTCGCGCTCCAGCACCTCGCGGCCGCCGAGCACGGGCGGGTCGGTGTCGTCGGCCAGCAGCGGCGGGTCGGCGTCCAGGAAGCCGACCGGGCGCATGCCGTACTCGCCGTGCTGGCTGAGCGCGGCGGCGACCTTGCGGCCGAGCCGGCCGGCGCCGAGCACCAGGACGGGGGCGGGGCGGCCGCGGCGGATCCGCCGGACCAGGTGGTAGAGGACGGCGCGGCCGAGGGCCGCGATCAGCAGTTGGGCGCCGAGCAGGACGGTGAGCCGGGCCGGGGTGGCCGGGCCGCAGTCGGGCCAGCGCCCGTCCAGGCAGCCGGCCAGGGTGACGGCGAAGGCGGTGGCGACCACGGCGCGGACGGCCAGGGCGGGGAGTTCGTCCAGGACCGACAGGGTGAGCCGGGTGCGGTAGAGGCCGCCGGCCAGGTTGAGCAGCAGGAGCAGGGGCAGGACGGCGGCGGCGCCGAGCAGCGGGGCGAGCGGGGCGGTCGGGTCGATCGCGCGGTTGGCGATGCCGGTGCCGGTGCAGAGTGCGATCGCGTCGACCTGGACCAGCGCGAGCGGCAGGGCGAGCCGGGAGCGGCAGGCCCGGCGGTGCCGGCGGGGCGACGCCACCGCCCGGGTGTACGCCGTACGGGTCGGCCGGTCGAGCAGCCCGGTGCCGCGCAGCCGCGGTCCGGACAGGGGCCCTCCGGATCGCGGCACGCTGTCGTGGTCAATGGTCATCAGCGCACGAACTCCCCTGCTGTGTGCCCGGGGTGGCGGTGCCCCGGCACCGATCGGCACGGGGCGGCCGTCCCGGCCCGGTGGGCGCGGTCCTGACAGCACCTGCCATCGCTGGCGGCTTTCGGTTCTCCGGTGAGGGGGCCGATCGCGGAAGGGCTGGTCACCACGGACGCGGCTGCGAAGGGCCCGGACAGGAATTCCCGGGGTGAAATCGAAACGAAGCAGGCAAAATCCGACAATACCGAACCAAGGCATGTGCGCCGGAAGTTGACTTGCCGTTTCATTCCAGCCGCCCATTAATAGGTATTTCGGATTTAACGCCTCTTCCATTTCCGGTTGAGGGTGCGAATGCGCCGGCGCCGGAACGGCGGGGATTCACGGCATGTGAAACGATCAGATCCGCTCTGGGACACGGGTCCTGCGCCGTCCGGCCGCCGGTCCGGCCCCCAGCAGGTGGCGGTACAGGACGTCCACCTGTTCGACCACCGTGCGGACGTCGTGCCGGGCCGTCACGTGCTCGCGCAGCCGGGCACCGCGTCGCTCGCACTCGATCGGGTCGGACAGCGCTTCGGCCATCCGGGTGGCGAGCGCGTCCGCGTCCTCGGGCGGCAGCACCGACTGCGTGCGCTCCGCCGGCGGCAGGCACTCCCGGGCCCCCGGCACGTCCGTCAGCAGCACCGGCCGGGCCGCCGCCATCGCCTCCAGCGGCGCCAGCGCCATCCCCTCCCAGCGCGAGGGCAGCACCACCAGGTCGGCCGCCGCCAGCCACGGGCGCGGATCCGGTACGTCCCCGACCAGCCGGACCCGGCACGGCTCGGCCGACTCCCGGACCGTCTCCGCCAGCCGCTGCTCGTCCGGCCCGCCGCCGACCAGCGCCAGCCGGGCCTGCGGCACCCGGCGCAGCACCTCCGGCCAGGCGGCCAGCAGCACGTCCTGGCCCTTCTGCCGGCACAGCCGCCCGACGCAGACCGCGAGCGGGGCGTCCAGGTCCAGCCCGAGCGCGATCCGGGCGGCCCGGCGGTCGGCCGGCGCGTAGTGGCGGACGTCGACGCCGTTGGGCACCACCGCCCAGTCGGCGTGCACCCCCGCGGCCACGCCGTCGGCCCGCTCCTGGACGCTGACGCACAGCAGCCGGTGCGCCCAGCGGCTCGCGAAGCGCTCCCAGCGCAGGGTCGCGGCGGCCATCGCGCCGTCCACGGCGGCGAAGGACCAGGCGTGCGGCTGGAAGACGGTCGGCACCGCGCCGCGCACGGCCAGCCGGCCGGCCAGCCCGGCCTTGGCACTGTGCAGGTGGACCACGTCCGGTCCGGCGGCCCGGACGATCCGGCGCAGCCGCCAGGCCTCGGCGGCGGTGCCCGGGCCGGGCGAGCGGTCCGCGGGCCAGTCCTGGACCAGCGCGCCGACCGCGGCGGCCTCCTCGGCCAGCCGCCCGCCGCGCGGGCAGGCGACCAGCACCCGGTGCCCGGCCTCGCGCTGCCCCCGGACCAGATCGACGACGACGCGGGCGACTCCGCCGTCCACCGGCTGTGAAATGTGAAGGATCGTCATATGCACGGCGGCGAGCCTAGGATGGCTCCCCCGTGCGGGGCGGCCCCCGTCACCCGCAGGTGGTGGGCCGTCCACCCGTACGGCTTTCGGCTCGTACGGGCGGACGAGCCGCTCGAAACTCCGGGCGATTCCCCCGGGTCGGGCGGGAACCCCGGGTCAGCGCACCTCGGCGGCCAGGTTGGCCAGCACCTGGTCGTGGATCCGGTTCAGGCCCTTGGGGGCGAAGGTGCGCTCGAAGAAGCCGCCGATGCCGGTGGCGCCCTGCCAGGTGGCGGTGACGGTGACCTTGGTGCGGCCCTCGCCGGCGGCCGCGACGGTCCAGGTGATCACCATGCTGGAGTTGGCGTCCTTCTCCACCAGCTGGTCCGGCTGCGGCGACGAGACGGTGAACAGGCAGTCGCGCACCCGCTTCTCGGTGGCCTGCAGCTTCCAGTGCACCTGGGTGCCGGCGCCGGTACCGCCGACCCGGACCTCGTACTCGCTGTACTGCGCGGGCAGCAGCTTCGGGCGGGTCACCTGGTAGTCGGCCAGCGCCTCGTACACCCGCTCGGGCGCGGCGTCGTAGATCCGCTCGGTGGTGGCCTGCACCTGTCCCATGCCTTGCTCTCCTCGTGTGGTGGGTACCGCTCTGCGTACCGGTCTCAGCGGCAAGCCAATCACGTGGCACGGCGGGATAGGGTGGCGGGTGTGCTCGATCTGGTGACTGCGCTGCGCTACGTGGACCCGCTGCGGGCCGGGGGCTCGGTGCCGGGCGTCGTGGAGACCGACGACCTGGGAACGTACGTGGTCAAGTTCACCGGCGCCGCCCAGGGCCGCAAGGCACTGGTGGCCGAGGTGATCGTCGGCGAGCTGGCCCGGCGGCTCGGACTGCGGGTGCCGGAGCTGCGGCTGGTGGACTTCGATCCGGCGGTGGCCGCCGACGAACCGGACACCGAGATCCAGGACCTGCTCAAGGCCAGCGCCGGGCTCAACCTCGGGATGGACCTGCTGCCCGGGGCCGCCGACTACCGGCCCGGGGCGATCCCGGTGGACTCCACAGAGGCGGGGCGGGTGGTCTGGCTGGACGCGCTCACCGGCAACGTCGACCGCACCGTGCACAACCCCAACCTGATGGTCTGGCACCAGCGGCTCTGGCTGATCGACAACGGCGCCGCACTGATCTTCCACCACCGCTGGGCCACCGCCGGGGCGTCCGTCGGCAAGCGGTACGACCTCAGCGCGCACGCGCTGGGCGCCTGCGCCCCGGACGTCCGGCTGGCCGACGAGGACCTCGGGCCGCTGGTCACCGTCGACCTGCTGGAGCAGGTGGTGGCACTGGTCCCGGACGAGTGGCTGGCCGACGAGCCCGGCTTCGACTCGGTGGACGCCGTCCGGCACGCGTACGTCACCCACCTGGCCGCCCGGGCGGTGCTCTCCGCGCGGTGGCTGCCGGAGGGCTTCGCCACGCCCGCGCAGCTGCGCGAGGCGGAGCAGCGCCGCGCGGCCCGCACCCGGGCCGGGCGGCCGGCCTGGCTGCAGGAGGTGCCGGACCTGCACGGCAAGCCGTCGGTGGAGACGGTCTGGGAGCACCACGTCGAGGCCGGGGAGTAGCTCGGCCGGACCGCCGGGTGCGCGCGGGGCCGGAACGCCGGATGCGCGCGGGGCCGGAACGCCGCTGGGGGGGGGGGGGGCCGGGGGCCCCCCCCCCCCAGCTCGGCGTTCGGTGGTCAGCGCTCGGTGTTCAGCGCCGGGTGGTCAGCGCGTCAGCGCCACCACTGGACCGCCTTCTCGGCGTTGATGATGCCCGCGCCGTAGAAGCCGTTGTCGTCCGCGCCGCCCTCGCAGGTGGCCTTGAACTGGCCCGTGTTGCCCGGGTTGTAGACGCCGGTCGGGCAGGCGTGGGACTCGGCCTGGTTGGTCAGCAGCTCGGTGAGCTCGTCCGGGCTGGCCCACGGGAAGGTGCTGGCGAGCAGCGCGACCACGCCGGTGACGTGCGGGGTGGCCATCGAGGTGCCCTGCATGTACCCGTACTTGTTGCCCGGGATGGTCGACAGGATGCGACCGTTCTTGTCCGGGGTGTCCGGGATCTGGTAGCGGGCGTCACCACCCGGCGCGGCGACGGTGACGACGCCCTTGCCGTAGCTGGAGTAGTACGACTTGTCGCCGTTGACGCCGACCGCGGAGACCGCGATCACGCCGGGCAGCTCGGTCGGCAGCGACAGGCAGTCGTTGGTGACCGGGCGGGTGCCGGGCTTGGTGTCGTCCGGGCTGGAGACGTCGGTGGTCTTGTGCGCCAGGTCGATGTTCTCGTTACCGGCGGCGGCGACGTTCAGGACGCCCTTGCGCTGCGAGAAGGCGACGGCCTTGCGGACGGCGTCCGAGATCGCGGCCTGGTCCTTGTCGTTCGGGCAGTTGAACATCCACGGGTCGACGTAGTAGCTGTTGTTCGTCACCTTGAAGCCGTGCTCGCCGGCCCAGACGAAGCCGCAGACCGCGTTCTCCGGGTAGATGAAGCCACCGTCGTCGACGACCTTGACCGCGGCCAGCTTGACGTTCGGGGCGATGCCGACGATGCCCTTGCCGTTCTTGGCGGCGGCGATCGTGCCGGCGACGTGGGTGCCGTGGTCGCTGGTGGTCGGCTGCCACGCCTTCCAGTCGGTGTTCGTCCTGCCGTCGATGCAGGAGACCGACTGCGAGGCGTCCACGTTGGCGGCCAGGTCCTCGTGGGTGGCGTCGATGCCGGAGTCCAGCACGCCGACGGTGACGTTGCGGCTGCCCAGCGAGATCTTGTGCGCCTTGTCGACGCCGATCTGGCGCATGTCCCACTGGTTGGGCTCGTACGGCTCCTGGCCGTTCGCGGCGGCGGCGGCACCGGTCGGCTCGGCGGCGACCTCGGCCTTGGTCTGGTCGGCGGCGAGGATGCCCTTGGTGCGGCTGGCGCCGACCGAGTCGACGCCCTTGGCCAGACGCAGCTTCTCCGCGAACTTGGTGTCGTTGGAGCGGGCGACGATGACGCCGACCTGGTCGTACGACTGGACCACCGTGCCGCCGAGGGCGGTGACGGCCTTCTCCACCTTCTGCACCTGGCCGTGGTTGGCCTTGGTGTTGACGACGTAGCTGAGCAGCGGACCGGTCGTCGAGTCGCCGGTGGGCGCCGCGACGGCGGTGCCGGCCGGGAGCGCGAGAGCTCCGGCGGTCGCGAGCACCAGGCCCACAGCCGCGTAGCGGGTCCGGCTGATCCGAGGAACTCTCATTGGGGTTGGCCCTCCCGAGTCGTCATCCGGCAGCTGCGGTGTGGCAGGTGCGCTGGGATGACCGGGACGTTAATGAATATTCGCTGATAAGCGCAAGAGGTAGTCATCTAATCGTCACATCTAGACCAACAACGGAGGTTCGCGCTCCACCGGTCAACAGGCGGAACAGGGTTCAAGATTGTTAAAAAGTGATGGTTCGTCGACGACTGGGCAGGTTTGGCATGTGCGCGAAAACACAGCCGGGCGCTCAGCCGAGCGCGTACAGGCGGCGCGCGTTGTCGGCCGCGACCAGTCGGGCCACACGCTGCGCGTCCGCGGCCGAACAGGCGCCGTCCGCCCGCCAGTCGGCGAGGAGCATGCCCAGTCCGTGCCGGAACTGTGCGGCGCCCACCGAGAACAGTTCGGGAAGTCCGTAGGCGTCGGTGGAGAACAACAGTTTTCCGAACGGCACCAGTTCCGACATCTCGCCGAGCACCGCCGCCACCCGCGGCCCGGTGTAGGAGGCAGTCAGCCCCAGATCGGCGTACACCGTCGGAAAGGCCTGGGCCAGCCAGCCGGCCTGCCGGTGGTACGGATAGCCGTGCAGCAGCACCAGCGGGACGCCGCTGGGCTCGGCGGCGCGGACGAAGTCGGTCAGCAGGGACGGGTCGGCGTGGTGCAGGGTGAGGTCGGGATCGCCGAAACCGGTGTGGAGCTGGAGGGGCAGGCGCAGTTCGGCGCAGACGTCCACGGCCGTCCAGAGCAGGTGGTGCAGCAGGACCGGATCGGTCAGCCGCCCGCCCCCGGCGCGCAGCCGGGCGCCGGCGGCGGCCACCACGGCCGGGCGGGCGGGCCGCTCGGCGGGGACGGCCAGGCCGTGCCGGTAGGCGACCACCGACTTGACCGCGACGGCACCGGCGGCGGCCCGCGCCAGGGCCTCGCCGACGGCCCGCGGCCAGTCCGCCGCGCCGCCCGGCACCCGCTCGGCCACCGACTCCAGCCGGACCACCTCGCGCACCACCGCCCCGGTGGCCTCGGCGAGTTCGGGCAGCGGCAGCAGCGCGCGGCCCGCGGCGGCGGTCAGCCCGGTGTCCACCAGGCAGGTGTCCAGTCCGGCGGCCGCGAGCAGCCGGCGGGTGGCCTCCGCCGCGCCCAACTCGCGCCGCCGGGCCAGGTAGTCGGCGGCCGGGGCGTGCGCCGGCAGGCCGAGCACGGGCGGGCACCACCGCCGGACGGCGAGGCCGATCACGCTGTCGAAGGGCGAGCAGCCGGGCGCGGGCGGTCGGTCGGACTCGGTGAGCAGTCCGGCCAGGGCGTCGTCGGCGAGCTCGGCCGCCACCACGCTGTGGCAGTGGTGGTCGACCAGCGCCCCGATCTCCAGGCCCCCGACGTCCAGGGCCCCGAGCCGCCCTTCCGCGGCCCCCGACCGGGCCACCTCAGTACCGCCAGCGCGTCGCCGCGATCAACTCCTCCGCGCCGACGGCCGCGTACTGCTCGGCCTCGGCCCGGCGCACCGCCGCCACCGCCTGGTGCAGCGGCTCGCCGAGCGCCTCGCGCAGCACCGCCGAGCGCTCGTACGCGGCGAGCGCCTCGGCCGGGCCCTGCGGCAGCCGGGGCACCGTGCCCGGCTCGGCGGCGGCCGGATCGCCGGTGAACTCCGGTGGCAGAGCCCGGCGTTCGTCCAGGCCGGCGAGGCCGGCGGCGATCACCGCGCCGACCGCGAGGTACGGGTTGGCGCTCGCGTCGAAGCACTTGACCTCGGCGTTCGCGGCGGCGGCGCGCTCCCCGGTGGAGCCGGTGACCAGGCGCAGCGCGGCCTCCCGGTTCTCCAGGCCCCAGCACTGGTACGCCCCGGCCCAGTGCCGGGGCACCAGCCGCAGGTACCCGGCGGGGCTGGAGCAGCCCAGCACCAGGAGTTCGGGCAGAGCCCGGAGCACCCCGGCGAGGAAGCCCTCGGCCTCGGCCGTCAGCCCGTGCGGGCCGGCGCCGCCGTGCCCGAGGTTGCGGCCGTCCCGCCAGAGGCTGAGGTGGAGGTGGCCGCCGTTGCCGACCCCGTCGGCCTCGACCACGGGGGCGAAGGAGGCCCGCAGGCCGTGCCGGGCGGAGACGGCGCGGACGGTGTGCCGGACCAGGACGGAGGTGTCGGCGGCGCCGACCGGGCCCTCGGGGGCGACCGAGACCTCGAACTGGCCCGGGGAGTACTCGGGGTGGATCTGCAGCACGCCCAGGCCCTGGGCGCGGAGGGCGCGCAGGACGTCCCGCAGGTAGTCGGAGAGGTCGGTGAGCCGGTGCATGCCGTACGCGGGGCCGTGCGTGGGGTACTGCGGCGGCTCCTGCGGGGCCCCCGCCAGGGCGACCACCCACTCGACCTCGATGCCCGCCTTGAGGCTCAACCCGCGGGCGGCGGTCGCGGCCTCCGCCCGGCGGGCGAACAGGCGCTGGCAGCCGGGGTGCGGGGCGCCGGCCTGGGTGTGGCGGTCCGCCGGGGCCCAGGCCCAGCCGGGCTGGGCGGCCAGCGGGACGATCCGGTCGAGGTCGGGGTAGAGCCTCAAGTCCCCGGTGGGGCCGCCGATCAGCGGGCTGGTGGTGATGGTGTCGTCGGCGAGGAACACGTCGAAGCAGGGCGCCGCGCCGACGCCCCACTGGGCCGCGTGCACCAGGCCGTCGAGCGGCACGCCCTTGACCCGGGCGATGCCCGCGTTGTCCACCCACGTCACGGCGACCGCCTCGACGGCGGCGGTGCGCAGCCGGTCGACGGCGCGCTCGGCCCGCTCGGCGCGCTCGGCGCGCGGGGGCAGCGCGACGGCGGCCGCGAGGGCGCCGGGGCCGAGCGGCCCGACGGGGTCGGCGGCCTGGGCGGCGGTGACGGTGCTCATGCCGCCATGCTGCCCCGCGGACCGGGGGCCGGTAACTCCCCTATCGGGTGGAACGAACGGACACCCGTCCGCCTCTTCACCCGTTCGGGGAAAGGTCGTTCGGGTCCGATCCGCCGCCGTGCCGGGCCGGAGCCGGACGGTTTTCCGCCGACACCCTCTTCCTACTCGCGAGTAGCTTCGCTACAGTGGCCGGACGCACCACCGTCGGGCTTCGGGAGCCGCACCGACGGGAGGTCGCGGTCGTCGTGTCTGCGGCGCCCGCGCGGTGCGCCTTCACCGGCCGGTGCCGCGGACCGCGGCGGGCCGGGTCTCTCCTCGTATCAGTGCCGCTTCCTTCACCTTCGAGCGCCTGAGCACCACGGCACACCCCGCAGTTCGGCCGGAGCGGACCGGCCGCTGCCCGGGCCTGCCGGAACCCCGTCATCTCCCCAAGCCCCCGCGCGCGAACCCTCCTCCGGCGCCGGCCGCCCCCGTCCTCGCCGACGGGCGCGGCGGCCCGCCCGCCGGAGCGCGCGCGGGCCCTTCATGACATAGGAGTCAGGACTGATGGAGCGTCCCTTCCCCACCGTGGCCGTCGTCGGCCTCGGCACGATGGGTGCCGGAGTCGCGGTGGCGGTCGCCAGGAGCGGCCGCCGGGTGATCGGCATCGAGGCCTCCGAGGACTCGGCCGCCCGGGCGCTGGCCCGGATCGAGGAGGCGACCGCGCACGCGGTCGACCGGGAGCGGATCACCGCCGGGGAGCGCACCGCGCTGCTGGCCCGGATCTCGGTCGGGCACGCGCTGACCGCCGCCGCGGAGGCGGACCTGGTGATCGAGGAGGTCCCCGAGCAGCTGGAGTTGAAGCGGGAGGTCTTCGCCGAGCTGGACCGGATCTGCCCGGAGGGCACGGTGCTGGCCACCGGCACCACCGCCCTGTCGGTGACCCGGATCGCCGCCGCGACGGCCCGTCCGGAGCGGGTGCTCGGCCTGCACTTCTTCAACCCGGTGCACACCATGAAGCTGGTCGAGGTGGTGCGCACCGTGCTGACCTCCCCGCAGACCGCCGAGGACGCCGCCGCCTTCGCCCGCGACCTGGGCAAGGAGCCGGTGGCGGCGGGCGACCGGGCAGGCTTCGTGGTGAACGGCCTGCTGTTCGCGTACCTGAACCAGGCCGCCTTGATGTACGAGTCCAAGTACGCCTCCCGGGAGGACATCGACGCCGCGATGCGGCTCGGCTGCGGCCTGCCGATGGGCCCGCTGGCGCTGCTCGACCTGATCGGCGTGGACACCGCCCGGACGGTGCTGGAGGCGATGTACGAGCAGTCCCGGGACCGGCTGCACGCGCCCGCGCCGATCCTCGGCCAGCTGGTCTCGGCCGGGCTGCTGGGCCGCAAGTCCGGGCGGGGCTTCTACACCTACGAGGCGCCGGGCTCCTCCAGGGCCGTGGACGCGGCCACCGGCCCGGCGCAGCCGAAGGTGGCGGGCCGCGAGGTGCGCACCGTCGGCGTCTGCGGCTCGGGCACGATGGCCACCGGCATCGCCGAGGTGTTCGCCAAGGCCGGGCACCCGGTGCTGCTGGCCGCCCGCAGCCAGGAGAAGGCCGAGCGGGCCAAGGCGCAGCTGGCGAGGTCGCTGGAGCGCTCGGTCGCCAAGGGCCGGCTGAGCGCGGAGCAGCGGGACGCCGCGCTGGCGCTGGTCACCCCGGTCGGCCGGTACGCCGAGCTGGCCGAGGTGGACCTGGTGGTCGAGGCGGTCGCCGAGGACCTGGAGGTCAAGCGGGAGCTGTTCGCGACCCTGGACAAGATCGTCCGTCCGGGCGCGGTGCTCGCCACCACCACCTCCTCGCTGCCGGTGATCAGCTGCGCGACCGCCACCTCGCGGCCGCAGGACGTGATCGGCATGCACTTCTTCAACCCGGCGCCGGCCATGAAGCTGGTCGAGGTGGTCTCCACCGTGCTGACCGCCCCGGACGTCACGGCGACGGTGCTGGAGCTGACCGCGAAGGTGCGCAAGCACCCGGTGGAGTGCGGCGACCGGGCCGGCTTCATCGTCAACGCCCTGCTGTTCCCGTACCTGAACGACGCGGTGCGGATGCTCCAGGAGCACTACGCGACGGTGGACGACATCGACACCGCGATGAAGCTGGGCTGCGGCTACCCGATGGGCCCGTTCGAGCTGCTGGACGTGGTCGGCCTGGACGTCTCGCTGACCATCGAGCAGGTGCTGCACCAGGAGTTCCGCGAGCCCGGCCTGGCCGCGGCGCCGCTGCTGGAGCACCTGGTCGCGGCCGGCTGCCTGGGCCGCAAGACCGGCCGCGGCTTCCGCGACCACGCGCGCCGGTGACCGCGTCACGGGCCGGGGGCGACCGGCTGCCGGACGCGGGAGCGGCGCCGTACGGCCTCGGCGCCCCGCCCCCGGGCAACGGCGCGGCCTACGGCAACGGTGTCGCGCCGCACGGCTCCGGGGCGGCCGGCCACCCCGCCTGGACCCCGGGGGCGGTGTCCGCGCGCTGGCCCAGACCGGCCGTGACCGGCCCGGTCACGCCGGTGCGCCGGGGAAGGGCCGCGGCCCCGCCGACCGGGCCGTGTAGCGTTCCGGACATGGATCGGGTTCAGTCAGCCACCCCTCAGCACACCGCCGGACCGCGCGGCACCGAACGGACGGCCGGCCCGTCCGGGGGCACCGGGTCGGAGGCCGGGCCGGGCAGCCGCCGGGCGGCGGCGCAGCGCCAGCAGATGCGCCAGGACCTGGCCGCGGCCGCGATGGAGCTGTTCGCCTCGCAGGGCTACGAGGAGACGACGGTCGACCAGATCGCCGCGGCCGCCGGGGTCGCCCGGCGCACCTTCTTCCGGTACTTCCGGTCGAAGGAGGAGGCGATCTTCCCCGACCACGACGACACCCTGGTGCGGGTGGCCGACCTGCTGGCCAGCGCCGAGCCGGAGGAGCACCCGCTGGACGTGGTGTGCCGCGGCATCAAGGAGGTGCTGCGGATGTACGCCTCCACCCCGGGGGTGTCGGTCGCGCGGTACCAGCTGATCCGTCAGGTCCCGGCGCTGCGCGAGCGCGAGATCGCCGTGGTGGCCCGGTACGAGCGGCTGTTCACCCGCTACCTGCTGGGCCGTTTCGACACCGGGGAGTCCATTCCGTCGGGCTGGCAGCGCGGCGGCGAGGACGACCCGATGCTGGCCGAGGTGTCGGCGGCGGCGGTCGTGGCGGCGCACAACCACGTGCTGCGGCGCTGGCTGCGGGCCGGCGGCCGGGGCGACGTCGAGGCGCAGCTGGACCACTCCTTCGAGGTGATCCGGCGGACCTTCTGGGCGGCCAGTGCCCCGGGTGCCAGACGCCGGGGCTCCTTGGTGGCACCGGGTGCCAGTGGGATGCCAGAGGACGGGGTGGCGGAGAGCGCACTGAGTGCCAGTCCCGGAGGTGAGGTGCTCATCACAGTCGCCCGCACGGACGCTCCGCTGGAGGTCGTGGTGGACAGCATCCGGGCCGCACTGAGTGGCGCCCGGGGCAACTGAGGCGACAATAACCGCAGGTCAGAGGCGCAGCGAGGGCCCGTACCGAGATATCGGTACGGGCCCTCGGCGTACCCGCACTACGCGCGTTCCGCACCCTTCCGGAGTGTCGGAATTCCTGACACCCGGTGTCTTTACGAGTGGCACAGGGTGCCACTACCTTGTTACTCACCAGTCGCGGCGCCGCGGCTCCCCACCTCGGCGCGCCGTCGTCCGGCGTTCCCACACCCCGGGAGCAGAGCCAGACCAGCAGTGCAGACCCGCCCGGACCACCACCGGGCGACCGCCTGACCGCCAACCACCCACCTCAGCGAAGCCGGTGTCCGCTCCCGGCTCCCCCAGACGCCCTGTGACCCTCACACAGGTACGCCTTCGGAGGCAGCCATGCAGGAAATCCTCGACGCGATCCTCAGCTCCGACGCCACGTCGGCCGACTACGCGGCGATCAAGCTCCCCGAGTCCTACCGGGCGGTCACGCTCCACAAGGACGAGGAGCAGATGTTCGCGGGCCTCGACAGCCGCGACAAGGACCCCCGAAAGTCCCTCCACCTCGACGAGGTCGCCCTCCCGGAGCTCGGCCCCGGCGAGGCCCTGGTCGCGGTCATGGCCAGCTCGGTGAACTACAACACCGTGTGGAGCTCGATCTTCGAGCCGGTCTCCACCTTCGGCTTCCTGGAGCGCTACGGCCGGCTGTCGCCGCTCACCAAGCGCCACGACCTGCCGTACCACGTGCTCGGCTCCGACCTCGCGGGCGTGGTGCTGCGCACCGGCGCCGGGGTCAACGCCTGGAAGCCCGGCGACGAGGTCGTCGCCCACTGCCTCTCGGTCGAGCTGGAGTCCCCGGACGGCCACAACGACACGATGATGGACCCGGAGCAGCGCATCTGGGGCTTCGAGACCAACTTCGGCGGCCTGGCCCAGCTCGCCCTGGTGAAGACCAACCAGCTGCTGCCCAAGCCGAAGCACCTCTCCTGGGAGGAGGCCGCTTCCCCCGGCCTGGTCAACTCCACCGCCTACCGCCAGCTGGTGTCGCAGAACGGCGCCGGCATGAAGCAGGGCGACAACGTGCTGATCTGGGGCGCCAGCGGCGGCCTCGGCTCGTACGCCACCCAGTACGCGCTGGCCGGCGGCGCCACCCCGATCTGCGTGGTCTCCAGCGAGTCCAAGGCCGACATCTGCCGCGCCATGGGCGCCGAGGCGATCATCGACCGCTCGGCCGAGGGCTACAAGTTCTGGAAGGACGAGAACAACCAGGACCCGCGCGAGTGGAAGCGCCTGGGCTCCAAGATCCGCGAGTTCACCGGCGGCGAGGACGTCGACATCGTCTTCGAGCACCCGGGCCGGGAGACCTTCGGCGCCTCGGTGTACGTCACCCGCAAGGGCGGCACCATCGTCACCTGCGCCTCCACCTCCGGCTTCATGCACCAGTACGACAACCGCTACCTGTGGATGTCGCTCAAGCGGATCGTCGGCTCGCACTTCGCCAACTACCGCGAGGCCTACGAGGCCAACCGCCTGGTCGCCAAGGGCAAGATCCACCCGACCCTGTCCAAGGTGTACTCGCTGGAGGAGACCGGCCAGGCCGCCCTCGACGTGCACCACAACAAGCACCAGGGCAAGGTCGGCGTGCTCTGCCTGGCCCCCGAGGAGGGCCTGGGCGTGCGCGACGCCGAGCTGCGCGCCACCCACCTCGACGCGATCAACCGCTTCCGGAACATCTGAGGCCGATCCGATGACCGAGCCCCAGAAGCGCGACCGCCCGTGGCTGATGCGCACCTACGCCGGCCACTCCACCGCGAGCGACTCCAACGCGCTCTACCGGCGGAACCTGGCGAAGGGCCAGACCGGCCTGTCCGTCGCCTTCGACCTGCCGACCCAGACCGGCTACGACTCCGACCACATCCTCGCCCGCGGCGAGGTGGGCCGGGTCGGCGTCCCGGTCGGCCACGTCGGCGACATGCGCACCCTGTTCGACGGCATCCCGCTCGAACAGACCAACACCTCCATGACGATCAACGCCACCGCGATGTGGCTGCTGGCGCTCTACCAGGTGGTCGCCGAGGAGCAGGGCGCCGACGTCGCCAAGCTCACCGGCACCACCCAGAACGACATCGTCAAGGAGTACCTGTCGCGCGGGACGCACGTCTTCCCGCCCGGCCCGTCCGTGCGCCTGATCACCGACATGATCGCCTACACGGTCGGCAACATCCCCAAGTGGAACCCGATCAACATCTGCAGCTACCACCTCCAGGAGGCCGGGGCCACGCCCGTCCAGGAGATCGCGTACGCGATGTGCACCGCCATCTCGGTGCTCGACGCCGTCCGCGACTCCGGGCAGGTGCCCGCCGAGCGGATGGGCGACGTGGTCGCCCGGATCTCCTTCTTCGTCAACGCCGGCGTGCGCTTCGTCGAGGAGATGTGCAAGATGCGCGCCTTCGCCCAGCTCTGGGAGAAGGTCACGCTGGAGCGCTACGGGGTCACCGACCCCAAGCAGCGCCGGTTCCGCTACGGCGTCCAGGTCAACTCGCTCGGGCTGACCGAGGCCCAGCCGGAGAACAACGTCCAGCGGATCGTGCTGGAGATGCTGGCCGTCACCCTGTCCAAGGACGCCCGCGCCCGGGCCGTCCAACTCCCGGCCTGGAACGAGGCGTTGGGGCTGCCGCGGCCGTGGGACCAGCAGTGGTCGCTGCGGATCCAGCAGGTGCTGGCCTACGAGTCGGACCTGCTGGAGTACGGGGACCTCTTCAACGGCTCCGAGGTGATCGAGACCAAGACCGCGGCGCTGCTGGCCGGCGCCGAGGCGGAGATCGCCAAGGTGATGGAGATGGGCGGGGTGATTCCGGCCGTCGAGTCCGGCTACCTCAAGTCCAACCTGGTCGCCTCGCACGCCGCCCGCCGGGCCCGGATCGAGTCCGGCGAGGACAAGATCATCGGGGTCAACTGCTTCGACACCACCGAGCCCAGCCCGCTCACCGCCGACCTCGACACCGCGATCATGGTCGTCGACCCGGCCTCCGAGCAGTCCGTGCTCGCCGCCCTGGAGGCCTGGCGCGGCAACCGCGACGAGGCCGCCGCCCAGGAGGCGCTGGCCGGGCTCAAGACCGTCGCCGCCACCGAGGCCAACCTGATGCCGGCCACCCTCGCCTGCGCCCGCGCCGGAGTCACCACCGGCGAGTGGTCCTTCGCCCTGCGCGAGGTGTTCGGCGAGTACCGCGCCCCCACCGGCGTGGGCGGCGCGCCCGTCGCGGTCGCCGCCGAGCCGGGCGGGGAGCTGGAGCAGGTCCGCGCCGCCGTCGCCGCCACCGCCGAGGAGCTGGGCGCCGGCAAGCTGCGCCTGCTGGTCGGCAAGCCCGGCCTGGACGGCCACTCCAACGGCGCCGAGCAGATCGCCGTCCGGGCCCGCGACGCCGGGTTCGAGGTGGTCTACCAGGGCATCCGGCTCACCCCGGAGCAGATCGTCTCCGCCGCCGTGGCGGAGGACGTGCACTGCGTGGGCCTGTCCATCCTCTCCGGCGCGCACACCGAGCTGGTGCCCGACGTCCTGAAGCGGCTGCGCCGCGCCGGGGTGGAGGATGTCCCGGTGATCGTGGGTGGCATCATCCCGGCAGCGGACGGCGAGGCCCTCAAGGCCGCCGGCGTCGCCGCCGTGTTCACCCCGAAGGACTTCGGCATCACCACCATCATCGGCCGGATCGTGGACGAGATCCGGCTGGCCAACCGGCTCCAGCCGTGGACGTCCGCACCGACCGCGGCCACGAACTGACCAGCTGACCAGCTGACCACTGGGAAGGAACGAACCACCCTCATGACTGCTTTGAACCGCCTTCGCCCGCGCCGCTCCTGCCTCGCCGTACCGGGCAGCAACCCGCGCTTCCTGGAGAAGGCCCAGGGCCTCCCGGCCGACCAGGTCTTCCTCGACCTGGAGGACGCCTGCGCCCCGCTGGTCAAGGAGAGCGCCCGCCACCACATCGTCGACGCGCTGAACAACGGCGACTGGGGCGGCAAGACCCGCGTCGTCCGCGTCAACGACTGGACCACCCACTGGACCTACCGCGACGTGATCACCGTCGTCGAGGGCGCCGGCCCCAACCTCGACTGCATCATGCTGCCCAAGGTCCAGGACGCCGAGCAGGTCAAGGCGCTCGACCTGCTGCTCACCCAGATCGAGAAGACCATGGGCTTCGAGGTCGGCAGGATCGGCATCGAGGCGCAGATCGAGAACGCCAAGGGCCTGATCAACGTCGACGCCATCGCCGAGGCCTCGCCCCGGCTGGAGACCATCATCTTCGGCCCCGCCGACTTCATGGCCTCCATCAACATGAAGTCCCTGGTGGTCGGCGAGCAGCCGCCCGGCTACAACGCCGACGCCTACCACTACATCCTGATGCGCATCCTGATGGCCGCCCGCGCCAACGACCTCCAGGCGATCGACGGCCCGTACCT
Organism: Kitasatospora sp. NPDC059160; assembly: GCF_042755465.1. Classification (NCBI taxonomy): domain Bacteria; kingdom Bacillati; phylum Actinomycetota; class Actinomycetes; order Kitasatosporales; family Streptomycetaceae; genus Kitasatospora; species Kitasatospora sp. NPDC059160. The sequence continues at coordinate 67,723 of NZ_JBHZCN010000043.1, forward strand.
CCAGATCCGCAACGCCGACGGCTACCGCGAGGTCGCCGGCCGCTCCGCCGCCCTCGGCTTCGACGGCAAGTGGGTGCTGCACCCGGACCAGGTCGCCATCGCCAACGAGGTCTACTCCCCCTCCCAGGAGGACTACGACCACGCCGAGCTGATCCTCGACGCGTACGACTACTGCACCTCCGAGGCCGGCGGCGCCAAGGGCTCCGCGATGCTCGGCGACGAGATGATCGACGAGGCCAGCCGCAAGATGGCCCTGGTCGTCTCCGGCAAGGGCCGGGCCGCCGGCATGCAGCGCACCAGCAAGTTCGAACAGCCCGGATCTGACAAGAAGGCGGAGGCCTGAGGCCATGCAGTTCGGACGCACCTACGAGGAGTTCGAGGTCGGCGCGGTCTACAAGCACTGGCCCGGCAAGACGGTCACCGAGTACGACGACCACCTGTTCTGCCTGCTCACCATGAACCACCACCCGCTCCACATGGACACCAACTACGCCGAGAAGACGACCGACTTCGGCAAGAACGTCGTGGTGGGCAACTACATCTACTCGCTGCTGCTCGGCATGTCCGTCCCGGACGTCTCCGGCAAGGCGATCGCCAACCTGGAGATCGAGTCGCTGCGCCACATCGCGCCGACCTTCCACGGCGACACCCTCTACGGCGAGACGACCGTCCTGGACAAGTGGCCGTCCAAGTCCAAGAACGACCGCGGCATCGTCCACGTCGAGACCAAGGGCTACAAGCAGGACGGCACCGTCGTCTGCGTCTTCCGCCGCAAGGTGATGGTGCCGACCGAGACGTACATCAAGGAGCGCGGCGGCGAGCAGCCGGGGCGCCCCGAGCCGCTCTCCTGAACCACCCCCCTCCCAGAGACCCCGGACGGGTAGGCCGCCGTCATCGGCCGACCCCCACCCGGTCGGGGGCCCTGCTGCCGCAGCCACGCCGGCAGGGCCCCCGGAAATCCCCCCCCCCGCCCGTTTTCAGACATTCCGGAGCCGCACGATGGGACGCCTCGCACAGACCGACGGCCTCACCGAGATCCAGCGGGACATCCTCGCCACCGTGCGGGATTTCGTCGACAAGGAGATCATTCCGGTCGCGACCGAGCTGGAGCACAAGGACGAGTACCCGACCGCGATCGTCGAGGGCATGAAGCAGCTCGGGCTGTTCGGCCTCACGATCCCCGAGGAGTACGGCGGCCTCGGCGAGTCCCTGCTCACCTACGCCCTGGTGGTCGAGGAGATCGCCCGCGGCTGGATGTCGGTCTCCGGCATCGTCAACACCCACTTCATCGTGGCGCACATGATCAACGCCCACGGCACCCAGGAGCAGAAGGACCACTTCCTGCCGAAGATGGCGGCCGGCGAAATCCGCGGCGCCTTCTCGATGTCCGAGCCCGGACTCGGCTCCGACGTTTCCGCCATCTCCACCAAGGGCGTCAAGGACGGCGAGTTCTACGTCCTCAACGGCCAGAAGATGTGGCTCACCAACGGCGGCACCTCCACCCTGGTCGCGGTCCTGTGCAAGACCGACGAGGGCGGCAGCTCCCCGTACAAGAACATGACCACCTTCCTGATCGAGAAGACGGCCGGTTTCGGCCCGAACCCGACCGTCCCCGGCCTCACCGTGCCCGGGAAGATCGAGAAGATGGGCTACAAGGGCGTCGACACCACCGAGCTGGTGCTCCAGGACGTGCGGATTCCGGCCAACCGCATCCTCGGCGGCGTCCCGGGCCGCGGCTTCTACCAGATGATGGACGGCGTCGAGGTCGGCCGGGTCAACGTCGCCGCCCGCGGCTGCGGCGTCGCCCGCCGCGCCTTCGAGCTCGGCATCTCCTACGCCCAGCAGCGCTCCACCTTCGGCAAGAAGATCGCCGAGCACCAGGCGATCCAGTTCAAGCTCGCCGAGATGGCCACCAAGGTCGAGGCCGCCCACCAGATGATGGTCATGGCCGCCCGCAAGAAGGACAGCGGCGAGCGCAACGACCTGGAGGCGGGCATGGCCAAGTACCTGGCCTCCGAGTACTGCAAGGAGGTCGTCGAGGACGCCTTCCGGATCCACGGCGGCTACGGCTTCTCGAAGGAGTACGAGATCGAGCGCCTCTACCGCGAGGCCCCGATGCTGCTCATCGGTGAAGGAACTGCGGAGATCCAGAAGATGATCGTCGGGCGCCGGCTCCTGGAGGAGTACAAGATCGCCGAGTGACGGCCCGGCCCCCGCCCGAACGCGGGGACCGCCGAGTGATTGCGAGGCCGCCCGCATTGACGGGCGGCCCGCTCCGAAACCGCCGGTCGACGGGCGTGCGGGCCCGTCCCGGCAGAGTGCCGTGCCCGTCACGGCCCGGCCTGGTCCGCCTGGGTCCGGCACGGCCTCCGGAAAGCGGCCGCAGGGCGTACAGCTGCAGCGACGCGCCCTGCGGCCGCTTCCGTACACCTTCTTCCACCCGGTACGGCCCGTGTCCCCCACCGGGTTCCGCCCGCACCCCTGCTGAGACAAGAGTCACCAGCCCTGTCCGGTCCCTTGGGAACCGGACCGGGGCGAGCTACGGTCGTAGAGGCAGGACGCGCGCACGCGCTCCCACCGGACACATGAACGAGCAGGCGGGTTGCCCACCCACCGTGTGCTCCCGATAGCATCCACCGGGACAGCAAGCCGTCCCTTCTATTACCGATCCCGCGGTGGCCCCCGTCCAGCGGCCATGATCCCCCGCGACAAAGGTTTTCGATGCCCATCAGCCCGTCCCCTCACACCTCCGTCACGGACCGCGATGCCCTCGCAGCCCCGGCGGCCGGTCGGCGACCCCGCGTGACCATCGCGCGCGGAGCCACCCCCTGGTTCGTCCCCACCCTCGCCACGGCCGCCGTGACCACCGCCCTCACCCGGCGCAACGGCAAGTGGGCCCTGGCGGCGGTACCGGCCTGTGCGCTCGGCGCGGGCATGCTGTGGTTCTTCCGCGACCCCGAGCGTGAGATCGGCACCGGCAGAGTCATCTCCCCCGCCGACGGCGTGGTCCAGAGCATCGACGCCTGGCCGGACGGCCGCACCCGGGTCGCGATCTTCATGAGCCCGCTCAACGTCCACGTCAACCGCGCGCCCCTGCCGGGCACGGTGACGTCGGTCGAGCACGTCGCGGGCGGCTTCGTGCCGGCCTTCAACAAGGACAGCGACCAGAACGAGCGGGTCGTCTGGCACTTCGACACCGAGCTCGGCGACATCGAGATGGTGCAGATCGCGGGGGCCGTGGCCCGCCGGATCGTGCCGTACGTGGCCGCCGGAACCAAGGTCGAGCAGGGCGACCGGATCGGCCTGATCCGGTTCGGCTCCCGGGTCGACACCTACCTGCCGGCCGGCGTCGAGGTCGGCGTCGAGGTCGGCCAGAAGACCACAGCCGGGGTGACGCGCCTTGACCGTGACTGATCCTGAAACAATCGTCGGCCTGGACGACGAGGAGACGGCCCTGCGCCGTCGCCGCTGGGCGCGCGACCGTGAGCTGCGCGCCCCGCGCTCCCCGCAGCACCTGTCCACCGCCGACTTCCTGACCCTGGGGAACGCCGTCTGCGGCTTCCTGGCGATCTACTCGATCACCACCGGGGTCCTGGTCCCGCACATCACCAACCCGGACGCCGCTCCGGACCGGCACAGCGCCGCCACCGCGGTGACGCTGCTGCTGATCGGCTCGATGTGCGACCTCTTCGACGGCCTGGTGGCGCGGAAGCTCCGCTCCTCCGCCCTCGGAGCGGAACTCGACAACCTGGCCGACCTGATCAGCTTCGGCATCGCGCCGGCCTACTTCGTCGCGGTCTGGGGCATGGTCTCCCAGGGCTCCAACACCAAGCTCTCGGCGCTGATCGCGCTGACCGTGCTGCTCGCGGTGGTCCTGCGGCTGGCCCGCTTCTCGACCGTCAAGATGCGGCCCGGGGTGTTCCAGGGCATGCCCTGCCCGATGGGCGCGATGACGGTCATCGCCATCGTGCTGCTCGACCCGCCGTTCCTGCCCGGTCTGCTCGCCATCTTCGGCGCCGCGTACCTCATGGTCAGCCGGATCGAGTACCCGAAGCCCCAGGGGCTGCTGGCCACCGCCACGCTCTGCTGGGTCGTCGTGGCGATCGGCTGCCTGGCCGCCTGGGCGACCGGGCTGCCCGGCGGCGACACCCTGATGCACGTGGGGGCCTTCGCCCAGATCACGCTCGCCGCGATGGCGCCGCTGCTGGTCATCCGGCGCAAGGTCGGGCAGAAGGTCGGCGACGTCCGCGCCCGGCGGGCGGAGTCGCGGCTCGGCTGAGCCACCGCACGACGTACGGAGAAGGGCCCGGAACCTGATGGTTCCGGGCCCTTCCGTCGTGCTCGTGCCGGGTGTGCCGGCCAGGCGCCCGCCGGTGTGGGCCTAGGCCCCGCCGGTGTGGACGCTGAACGCCGAGCGGCGGGCCGCCCGGGCCACGCCCGGGTCCGGGTGGACGCCGGAGACCGCCGTCAGCACCGAGGCCGCCCGCGGGTGCCCGGACTGCCGGGCCCGGGCGAACAGCCGCACCGGGTCACCCGCCGAGGCGCCCTCGACGTGCCCCACCAGCAGCTCCGTCTCGCCGTGGTCCAGCACCGCCGCCGCCGTGTCCACCCACAGCCAGGCCGCGTCCTCGGCGCCCAGCACGTCCGCCGGGGCGACCCCCTCGTCCGAACGCTCGGCCAGCCAGAGCAGCGCGTACGGGCGCAGCACCGGCTCGTCCACCGCCGCCCGCACCGCCTGCTCGGCCGGACCGCCCGCCACCCGCAGCGCCTCGAAGGCCAGACCGCGCACCAGCGCGTCGTCACCCTGGGCCGCGTCCAGCAGCTCGGCCACCGCGCGGTCCGCCGGGCGGGCCGCCACCCAGGCGCGGAACTCCGCCCGGGCCGGGCCCGGCGAGTAGTCCGCGCAGGCGTTCAGCAGCTCGAAAGCGCTCTGCTCGATGTGCCCGGCCGCGGTCTGGGCGACGGTGCAGATCTCCTCCAGCTTCGCCCGCACCGCCCAGTGGCCCAGCGGGGACAGCTCGGCGGCGGCGTCGCGGCGCACCACGGCGCCGACCGCCGTCAGGCCGTCCAGCATCCAGTCCAGCACCGCGGCCACGTCGGAGACGGCGGCCGGGGTGTCGATCTGCGGCGCCCGGCAGGTGCCGCGGACGGCGGACACCGCCGAGGCGGCGTGCGGCACCGGCGACAGGCCCGGGTTGCCCAGCCCGGCGCCGACCCGGCGCTCGTCCAGGCCGCGGCGCAGCAGCTCCAGCAGCTCGCTCTCGGCCACCGGGCCGTCCACCAGGTGCAGGAAGGACAGCAACTGCGGGGCCTGGTCCACGGCCTGGCCGGCCAGGACCGCGAACACCCCGCGCAGCGCGGCGGGCGGCACCGGGGCGAGCAGCGTCCAGGCGTCGAACAGCCCGGACCAGCCGCGCACCACGGCCTCGTCGTCGTGCTCCCAGGCGTGCAGGCGCCAACCGGGGCCCGCTCCGCCGTCCCGGGCCTCCACCAGGCCCACCAGCAGGGCCTGGCCCCAGGCCTTGACCGCCGCGCCGACCGTCATGGCCAGCGCCCGGCCGGCGTCGCGGGCGTCGTCCGGGAGCAGCTCGCCGCGCTTGTCGACCTCCGCCAGCTCCCCGGCCCAGCGGGCGATCCGGACGGCGTCCACCAGCATCCGACGGGCCAGCGGCGCCAGCTCGGCCGGCGCGGGGAAGCCCTCCGGCACCGGAACCCGGCCCCGGCCGGGGGCCGGCGCGGGCCCACGGCGCCGGGGTACGGCGGCCCCGCCCGGCCTGCCGCCGGAAGGCCGTTGGGCCGTACCTGGGAGACGGGTCACCGTCGCACCGGTACCGATCGTCGGCGGGAGCGGGGCATCACGGTCGCGCGGGTTCCGAGACGTCACGTCGAGCAGTCTTCCCCTTGTACCGGCCTTCTGTCACATCCGGTTGCCCGTACGACCGCTCGACCGGGGGCGGCACCTCCGCAAGATCGGGCAACAGAGGCAAACCGCCTGGCCGGAAACGTGTGGCGGGGTCATGCCAGGGGGCGGCGGGGCGTCACGCTGCGTGTGGGGACGGGGTCTGTGGGTGGTTTCACGGGGGCGGGAGGGGTGGGGAGCGGTGCAAGTGGAGGGCTGCGATCCGGCCAGGTGGCATGTGCCTGCGGGGGGACGCGGCGGCACCGGAAGTCGGCGGGGTCGACTTCCGGTGCAGGGGGGTGAGGGGGGAAGGGAGCTGCTGACGGGCTTGGGGTGGGTTTTCGGGAGCAATGTTTGCCCCTGAGGGCGGGTCAGGGGGGTGGGGCCGGAGGGGAGGGCCGGAGGGGGTGGGTCAGAGGGGGTGGGTCAGAGGAGCGGGGTCAGAGGAGCGGGGTCAGCCAGCGGCGGAGGAGTTCGGTGTAGTGGTCCGGCGCCGAGTTCCAGAGGGCCGCGTGCTCGGCACCCGGGAAGCGCTGGAGGTTCACCACGTCGTGGCGGGCCGCGGCCAGGTGCTCCACCGGGCCGATCGGCGCGAGCGTGTCGTCCGGACTGTGCAGCACCAGGGTCGGGACCCGCAGGTCCGCACCCTCCGCCAGGCGGGAGGAGTCCGCCAGGTCGACGCCCGTACGGCCCTCCGCCGCCAGCGCGCCGAGCTCGGCGGAGACCCCGGTGAAACCCGCCCGGGCCGCGTCCCGACGGGCGGCCGTGGGCAGGTCCAGGACCGGCGAGTCCAGCACGATCCCCCTGATCGCGTGCGCCCACGCCGAACGCGCCGCCGTCTGCAGCACCGTCGTCGCCCCCACCGACCAGCCGTACAGGATCACCCGGCCCGCGCCGTGGTCCAGGGCCAGCCGCATCGCCGACTCGACGTCCCGCCACTCCGTCTCGCCGAAGTGGCTGTAGCCGTCCGGGGACGCCGGGGCGCCCTCGTCGCCGCGGTAGGTGACCACCAACGCCGGCAGACCCAGGCGGTGCAGGGCCGGCAGCACCGGAAGCACCTGCTGGCGGTCCGCCTCCGGGCCGTGGACCAGGATCACCCAGGTACCGCGCTTGCCGCCGAGCAGCCAGACCGGCAGCGGGCCGAGCTCGCCGTCGGCCACCGTGTCGGTGAAGGCCAGGCCGAGCGCCGAGGTCGGATCGCCCAGGTGCACGCGCGGAGTGAAGCGGACCTCGGTGCCGGGCGTCAGGGTGCCCCGGTCCGCCCGGACCAGCCGGCGGGTGACGCCCTGCGCGTCACTGTGCAGGACCTCCTCCACCACCGCGTGCCCGCCGTCCGCCCACTCCACCGCCCAGCGACCGGGGCGCAGGCTCTCCGGACGCCGACTGAACGTCACCCGCCCCGCCGCGAGGCTCTGCACCAGCACCGGCCCCGAATCCGGGCCGTCGGCGGCCGGGCCCGCGCCCGGACGGACCAACCGCTCGGAGGCCCGACGGCCGACGACCAGGACGGCGGCCCCGGCGGCGGCGGCCGCCACGACGGCTGCGGTTCCCCAACGCATATCGATCCCCGCTCTGTTCACTGACCCGGACGGTGTTCGAGGACCAGTCCACAAGGAGGGTGGCGGGGCGGCCACTGGGCGGGGCCGTCTGGGGGGGCCGCTGCGCGGGGCTGGGGTGGGGTGGTGGGCTCTCGGGAGGGTGGGTGACGCCGGGGGCGGTTCCGGGGGTGGGCGCTCCGGGGGCTGGGTGATTTTCCGACCGCCGACCCTGTGGCTG